>CAYGWV010000107.1:0-6510 GCA_964353925.1 uncultured Syntrophaceae bacterium
ACAATCCCTTTGGCCTGGATGGAACGACCACTGGGGGTATAGTATCTTGCAGTGGTCAGCCTCAAACCCGATCCATCCTTCAACGGAATGATCGTTTGAACCGATCCCTTTCCAAAGGTCTGAGTTCCGACAAGGATGCCACGACCGTGGTCCTGAACGGCGCCTGCCACGATCTCTGCGCCGCTGGCACTGCCGCCGTTGACGAGAACGACTAAAGGATATCGTGTCACGGTCCCATCAGGACGGGCAGGCCATTTTTGCTTCGCTTCTTCTCTTCTCCCATCAATGGAAACGATGATACCGGAGTCGATAAAATGATCTGATATCTTCACGGCTTGATCCAAAAGACCTCCAGGGTTGTTTCGAAGATCGAGGACCAAACCCTTCATGGCTCCCTTGCTCTCTTCCTCCAAGGCCTTCATTGCCTTCTCAAAATCACTGTCTGTCTTCTCTTGAAATTGGGAGATGCGAACATAGCCGTAATTTTTTTCTAGTAATTCATAGCGGACACTTCGGACAGGAATGACTTCCCGAACCAACGTGAAATCTTTAGGTTTCGTGAGGCCCTCACGCATGATGGTGATCGTGACTTTGGTTCCTCTCGGACCTCGCATCCGTTTCACGCTATCCAAGAGGGTGAAATTTTTTGTCAGTTCTCCATCGATCTTAATGATTTGATCCCCGGCCAGGACCCCGGCCCTGAAGGCTGGAGTACCTTCGATGGGAGAGACCACGGTGAGAATCCCGTCCTTAACGGTGATCTCGATTCCCAACCCCTCGAATCGACCCTTTGTCTCCTCCTGCATCTCCTTAAACATATTGGGCGGCATGAAGGCGGAATGGGGGTCTAAGGTTTCCAGCATCCCTTTGATCGCCCCATGGATCAGGTCCTTTGATTTCGTCTCCTCGACATAATCCTTCTGAATGAGACCGATGACATCCGTAAAAACTTTCAGGTCTTCATACATATTATCAGAAAGGGCTGAAACCTTTTGAGATTGGCCCGACCCGATGAGGACTCCGATGAGGAAAACCGCAAAGATCACCGAAACGATTTTAAATTTTCCGATTCTTTTCCACTGAGACATATCATCCTCCTTTAGTGTCCCTTCTTCCCTTTCTTATTCTCCTCCGGAAGGGAAACGACTCGATCTAAGTGAGAGAGCCATTCCATGGGATCTTGAGGTTTCCCATGACGGCGAATTTCGAAGTAGAGACAGGGACCTTTCAACGATCCCGAGCTTCCTACCAAAGCAATCGCTTCCCCCTGGGAAACGGCGTCTCCGGATTTCTTCAATAACTCGGAACAGTAACCAGAGACGGTGAAGGTGTGATCCCCATGATCGATGATCACAATATTTCCAAACCCCTTGAACCAATCCGCATACAGAACTTTTCCAGGGAGGACCGCTCGAATCTCGGCTCCCATCGAGGCCTTGATTTCAACCCCATTCTGTCCTTTTTCCTTAAACGAACTGATCACTTTGCCCTGGACGGGCGGAGTCAACTTTCCCTTGAGGGTCTCGTGTTTCGCTTTCCCGTAGGCCAGAAGGCTCTTCTCCCGTTCCAGTTTATCAACGAACACTTGAAGCTCCTTCCCTCTCTCCTCTAATTCCACTATGACCTTCTGGTAGACCACCTTCTGATTCTGAATGGACTTGAGCAGTGCCCGTTTCTCCCCACTGACCCTTGTGATCTCCTTCTTCTTCTTCTCTATCTCAGAAATACTTCGTTGCCATTGGAACTGATCCTGAATCAACTCCTCCTGATATCGCTCTTTCAAAACCATTTGATAACGATAGGTCTCAACCAAGCGGGCATCGTAATCAATAATCACCCTTAAATATTTATCAAGCCTCAATAAATCGGGGTAAGATTGTGACGTGAGAAGGAGACCCTCCGTTGGAACCCTTCCCATCTTATAAAGGGCGATCAGCCTGGAAAAAAGTTCCTCTTTGGTTTGCTCCATCCCATTTACGAGGAGGACGATCTGGTGCTTTGTCTGATGAAGCCTCTCTCGGGTTTGGGACAACGGCGTCTCCATCTGCTTTAATTCTTTCTCCTTCTGGTAGAGCTCCGCTTCCAGGAAATGGAGGTTCCCAAGGATGGAGGATTCTTTTCCCCGAACCTCTTTTTCCTTCTTCTTGGTCAAGTTAATTTCTTTCTTAATGTCCTTGAGGTCTTTCTTTTTTTGAGTGATGTCCTTATCAATCTGATCGGTTTGGGCGGCCCAAGCATCAGGGGTCCCGAAGAGGAACATCCACCCCAGCAGGAAACATCCAATCCACATCCCTCTTCTACTCAACGGCCCTCTCATTTATATTTCAGAACCCTCATCGAAGCAACGAAACTACCGAAAAAACCAAGAACCATTCCCCCCAATAATATCCAGGCAATCGTCTCCGGTGGTAAAAAAAGGACAGGAATCTTTTCCATCCACGCTTGCATCGATGGGGGGAGGTAGAGAAAAAGCCCTTGATGCAATAAAAAGAGAAAAAGAATCGCTAATCCTCCTCCGAGGAGACCTTGAAGAAGTCCTTCCACGTAAAAGGGGATTCGGATAAAGCCAGGGCTTGCCCCCACCCAGTGCATGACCTCGATCTCTTCCCGGCGGGAGGAGATGGTTAATTGAAGGGTGTTGGAAGTGATGAATACGATCCCGATGAGGAGAAGCCCTCCCAGTATCCATTGGGTGAGGCGAAGGATATGGACGAGCACGGAAAATGTCTCTACCCACTCTTGGCCATATTGAATTTCTTCGAATTGCGGAATCTTTTCTAAATGAGTGACCACCTCTTTGATCTTTGCAGAATTCCGATAATCCTTCTTCAATTGAATTTCGAACGAAGGCGGAAGGAGCGCGGGTTGAATCCCTTCGAGAAGGCTCTTTTGCCTCCCCAACTTCGTTGCCATAAAATCCATGGCATCATAGGGGGAAACATATCTTACGACCTCCACCCCTTCAAGGAGGCGGGTTTTGTTTAAGAGAGGCTCCACCTCGCGGGAAGAGGTTCCTTGCTTCAGGTAGGCAATGATCTCGATTTTGTCTTCCCAGATCTTGAGGACGTTGGTCAGATTGAAGGCGATCAAAGTAAAGGTCGAAAAGATGAGCATGGAGATGACGATGATGCTGACGGTGATGAAATTTAAGAATAAGTTTCCCATCATGTTTCGAAAAGTCCGTCTGATCACATACTGGAGAAAAAACGTCATTCCGCTGGTTTCACCTCCGGAACCTGAGTGATGTCCACTTTTCTTTCGTTCAAGATTTGCCCGTTTAAAATCCGAATGACACGATAAGAATAACGTTTAACGAGCCCTGTAAATTGAGTCGCAAACACGATCGTGGTCCCTTTTTGGTGTAGATCGGTGAAGGTCCCCATGATATCAAGGGTCATCTTGGCGTCCAAATTCCCGGTGGGCTCATCGGCCAGGATTAAGGGTGGTGAATTGACCAGTGCCCTTGCGATCGCCACTCGCTGCTGTTCACCGGCGGAGAGGGCGAGAATCGGGTCTTCCTCCCTCTCTTCAAGCCCGACTCGGCTCAACATATCCGAGGCTTTACGTTTCGCCTCCTTCCGGGTATGACCGGTTACTTCCAGAGCGAAAGCGACATTTTCGTTGACGGTCCGATCCCGTAATAATTTGAAATCTTGGGAAACGATTCCCATCGTCCTTCTCAATTGATGGATTTTCTTGAAACCGGGCTCGGTGATATGCATTCCATGAACGACGACCTCGCCACTCGTCGGCCTTTCCGCACAGCATAGGACGCGGAGAAGAGTGCTTTTCCCGGAACCGCTGGGACCCACAATGAACGTGAATTCTCCTGATAAGATCTCCAAGGTAATATCCGAAAGAGCAGAGATCTGGCTTGGATAAGTCTTAGAAACATGATCCATCTCAATTATGGCTTCATTCATAATTTAAACAAAACTAACATGAGTCCTCCTTTTTTTCAAGAAAATTAGGGGGTTAATAATTTAGAGTTGAAGTTTCTTAAGAAGTTCACAATCTTGACAAGGAAGGTTTTCTTGATTAATTTTATATAGCGAGAAACAGAATTTAATTTACTGACAACCCTTTTTAGGGGAAGCTAAGTCAGACATAAGAAGTTTAAAGCGCTTTGGGGTTGCCACAGCGCTTTCGTTATTTAAGGAGGTGAATCGGTATGAAAAGCCTATTCTACTCATGGATGGTATTTCAATTGCTGATAGGCATCTGGATGTTCATCTCGCCATTTGTGTTCGGTTTCGGAGACACTCATTTTGCTACCAATAACATGGTCTTCGGAGCCATTGTGGTCATCCTGGGCGTCGGGACTGTCTTCTACGAGCTTTACCACAAGGAGAGGTTTGAGAAGGAAACAGTGGCCGGGATGGAGCACGCCAAGGAGAGGGGCTGACCTTTCCTGCGCTTAATAAAGCGGGGATGAATCTCCCAGCTTGAGCAAAATTAAGACCTTCGGGCTAAGGCTCGAAGGTTTTTTTGTTCCAATCTTTTAAATACCAAAGGATAGCCAAGTCCTTCACTTTACAGTGACCTGAAACGATCCTATCTTTTCTATTTCTTGTCTTCCTGTTTTTTCTCTTGCTTATTCTCTTGAACAGAGATCAGTTCGACCTCGAAAATCAGGGTCGCATTGGGTCCGATGAGGCCGCCCGCTCCACGCTCACCATAGGCAAGATTCGGAGGAATAAAGAGCTGCCATTTCGCCCCCTCTTGCATGAGTGGTAATGCTTCGGTCCAACCAGGAATCACGCCCGAAACTGGAAAGGCGACAGGCTGCCCACGGCGAAAAGAGCTATCAAATTCCGTGCCGTCAATCAGAGTACCTCGATAATCAACCATCACAGTCTCATTCGACTTGGGCTTCTTACCCGTTCCTGCTTTGATCACCTTATACTGCAGGCCGCTCGGCAGGGTTTTGACACCTTCCTTCTTCTTATTCTCAGAAAGGAAAGCGTCTCCCTGTTGCTTGTGTTTTTCCGCCATTTCCTTCTGAAGAGCGACCATGGTTTCCTGAATTTCATCGTTGCTCAATAAGGGATTCGCCCCAGAAAGGGCATCCTGGATTCCCCTGGCAAGACTATTCGGGTCGATATCGATCGACTGTTTTTTCAGATCACTCCCCAAATTCCTCCCAATGTTCAAACCGATGCTATAACTCACTTTTTCCTTCTGATTTTTCAGGACCGGTTTCTCCTGTGCATTCACCTGGCTTACTAAGAACAGAATCCCTAATACCACGATCATTCTTAATTTCATTCAAACCCCTTCCCTGTCATTCATTTTTTCTATGGAAAACCGTTCAACTATATCATAACCCACGACATCCCCTTCATGTCAAACTTGTTCATCCCAATCTGACGATCCTGCAAACCGTTATATCCAGCGCCTTGATTAAATCCGCCGGTGAAATAAGAATTTGGGAACCCCGCACCCCGGCACTGATCGAAATAAATGGAAACCTCAGGGCACTCTCATCCAAAAAAATGGGATAATGTTTTTTTGTCCCAATCGGCGAGACCCCTCCCCGGATATAGCCTGTTAACTGCCGAATCTCTCCTACATGAACCATCTCCGCGTTTTTGTTTCCGCTCACCGTAGCCATCGCCTTCAAATCGAGCTCCGTATTTCCCGGAATGCAGGCCAGCAACACTCCTGTTTTGTCTCCGCGGGCGACCAATGTTTTAAATACCTGCTCTAAGGGGAGATTCACCTTGCTTGCAACGTTTTCAGCGCTGAGGTCCGACTCATCAATCTCATAGTCCACAAACTTGTGATCAATCTTTAGACTATCCAGGTATCTTCCTGCATTCGTTTTTTTCATGGAGTTAGATCTTTGCCAAACGTGTTTGAAATTCTCCCTTCTTCTCGCAACCTGACTAAATGAGACCGCTATACCCCATCTCCTGCTCCCAGAACACTCCTCAACACTTCTTCGTCTCTTGTCCAAACATCATGTTATATGCTCTTTGCGATTTAAAACCAGTGAAAGAACTGTTTAATCTCCTCAACATATTCGGAGAATAAAGTAGGGCTGATGGGGAGGAGGAAGAAACCCTAAAGTTTACCTTAATAGTGATGAGAACCCTTTATTAATTAAATCGATCAGTGATGGAACCTCCGGAAACGGAGCAAGTGTAAAAGAGAGAATTAATATAAGAAGGGCTATTCCTCCAATTAATCTTCTCCTCGTACCCAAAGGCGTTTGATCATCCAACGGGGTCGGATGTTTGAAGCCAAAGAGGATCATTAGTATAAGCAGGAGAAACCACGCAATTGAGTAGAATATAAAAATGAAGGCTACCACTGCAATAACGATAACGGAAATCTTTCGGCTGTTCCTTCCAAAAAGAGCATAAGCGATGTGGCCCCCGTCCAACTGTCCAATAGGGAGGAGATTAAGGGCGGTGACAAAGAGGCCAACCCAGCCGGCATAGGCAATGGGATGTAGGAGGACTTCATAATGGCTTGGGACATCTCGCATAAATAGAAACTGAATAA
>CAYGWV010000108.1:0-17263 GCA_964353925.1 uncultured Syntrophaceae bacterium
TGATAACCATTCTCTATTGAAATATCTTTTAGACATGACAAAGGCCTGAACAAATTGCGAGATATTCATAGACCACCAGACCGAAACTGCTCCAAACCCTAAGAGAACGACAAAAATGTAGGCCAAAGGAATTCTGATCAGCCACACACTCAGGGCCACCCTTATCAACACACTTCGGGTATCTCCTGCGCCGATGAGCCCCCCACCCAGAATAATTCCCCATGCCATAAAAGGCTCGCTGATCATGCTGATATAAATATATTTAACACTTTCCCGGATCACGATGGCATCGCTTGATAGAAAGGAAGCGATCCATCGGGCATTTAAAATCACGATGACGACCATCAACGTAACAAGGCAGACGCCCAGCGCCATTGTCATGATTCCGCTCTGGAAAGCATCTTCCTTTTTCTTTTCGCCCAATAGATTCCCTACAATCACGGCATTGGCCATGTTGAATCCGAAAACAGGGAGATAAATGATCGATTCAATCCGAAGGCCGGCGGTCAGGGCTGCCAAGGTTTCGATTCGATGTTCAGGCAAAGCGCTCAAAATCAAATAAAGGACCATCGAGCCAAGCTGCCACAATACCTGAAGCAGACCTATCGGCCAGCCGATATCGATCATCTTTTTCACCAGGTTTAGGGAAAAATACTTCATACCGGCCATGATTTTTCGGACATAGACCAGGTTGATCATACATCCAATGAAGACGCTTGAAGCCGTGGCTGCGGCAATTCCCCTAAATCCCAGTGGTGTATGGAAGACTAAAAAGAAATTGAGTGCAATGTTGAACCCACACACAAGAGCCATCGTTTTTAAAGATCTTTTGACCATCTGACAGGATCTCAAAATCCCATTACAATTGATGAGAAGATAGTGAAAGAGCAAGCCCATTGCATAGATTTTGACTAAGGGCACCGCAAAATGTTTGAGTTCTTCAGGGATATTGAGATACTTAATGATCGTTGGACTGAAAAAGATGCCTGCAATGGCAAGGACGATTCCAGCCCCTGCGGATGCCATAACGGAAGAAAAAACAGCTTTATTTAACTCGGGTTTATCTCCGGAAGTGTATAACCTGGAAACCACTGAAACGGTGCCGACCGTGAGGCCATTGGCAATCACAATAAGAACAAAATAGAGTTGAATGACAAAACCATAGGTGGCCTGAATCTCCTTGCTTACCTTGCCCGCGATAAAGACATCTGTAAGACCGATTAAGAATTCAAAAAACATGATCAGCGTCAAAGGCCAGCTCACTGACCAGCTACGGGAAATAAAGAATCCTATCTCTTCTCTTTTAAATAACGTAAGTAATCTCACCACTTCCACCTTTACAGAAAATACGGAATGAGACCAATTTATCAACATTTCCTTGATTTATCAATTTTATCTTTCCTTTTGGTCCTCAATAAGTTAATAATTAGCCTCAGTTATTACGTTTGCAGGCCTTTAAAAAGGAGGAAGTCCATTGATAGATTTTTTCTTCAAACCGGAAGGAATTGCGGTGGTCGGCGCCACCGTAGACCCCTATCATGGCGGACAACATTTGGTAACCAATCTAACCCTTGGCTACAAGGGCCCCATCTATCCTGTCAACCCCAAATATTCTGAGGTTTCAGGCTTGAAATGTTATCCCAAGATCTCGGATATTGAAGGCCTTTTAGATCTCGCATTGATCTTTGTCCCGGCCAAAGCTGTTCCGCAGGTTTTAGAAGACTGCATCACAAAGGGCGTACGCGGGGCCATTGTGCAATCGGGCGGTTTCGCGGAAGTAGGGCCAGAAGGAAAGACCCTTCAGGATCAGTGCCTTGAAATCGCTCGGAAAGGGCAACTGCGAATATGGGGACCGAATTGTATGGGACTTATTGATATATCGAGGCGATACGTCTTTTCATTTATCATTCCGGAGGCCTGGGAAGGAGCGATGAATCCGGGTCATGTCTCTCTCATCGTTCAGAGCGGCCTACTCTCCGCAGGCTTCATTACGACCCTTATGGCCAATAAAACCCTCGGGCTGGCCAAGGTTTGTTCGATAGGGAATAAAAGTGATGTCGAAGAGACCGAACTTCTAGAATACCTCCTTAAAGACCCTGCTACCAAAGTAATTGCTCTTTACCTTGAATCTTTCATTCACGGACGCCGTTTTATTGATCTTGTCAACTCATCGGACAAACCGATTGTTGTGCTGAAGGGAGGGAAAAGCCCTCAGGGTGCTGTGGCTTCAGCCAGCCACACCGCTTCTCTGGCAGGAAACTACGATCTTGTCAGGGGAGTTTTGAAACAGGGCGGTGTCCATCAAGCAGATGATTTTTTTGAGATGGTGGATATTGCCCGAGCTCTCGAAAAGGGTTTTTACTTGCAACGTCCTCCTGATGGAAAACCCAGAATTGCCATTTTTAGTTATAGTGGGGCTTCAGGAATTGTCACCGCAGATCACATGGAAAAATATGGCCTGACCTTAGCTCGTTTATCTTCCCAGACCCAGAAGAGGCTCGAGCAGCTGACGCCCGCCTGGATGCCCGTTAGGAACCCGGTCGATTACTATCCCGCCATGGAAAAGCACGGGCCTGTCCTGGCTTACAAGCATGCGATTGAGGCTCTCCATGCTGACCCGGAAGTGGACGGCATGATCGTCCATCTCTTTGCTGGATTTGGGATCTGGTCCTTGGACATGAAAGAAATCTTGTCCAATATTGAGAAGCCTCGGAAGCCCATCCTATTCTGGTTGATAGGACCTGAGAAAGGTAGAGAGCCAACTCGATTGACCTTGGAAGAAGGAGGTTGGCCGACTTTTTTCGAGATCCATCGCACGGTCAAAGTCATGGCCAGTCTTTTTGAAAATTCTGAAGGAAAAGGTAAACTTTCGAAGATTTCACCATCCAATTTCCAAGTCCCGCGCCTATTAGTGAAATGGGTCCATCAGGCAAGTGAAAAAAGAGTAAAAGTATTAAATGAAGATGAGGCAAAGAAATGGCTCAAGGCTCTCAATCTGAAAGTGGTTAAGGAATTGAGCGTGAAGAGTCCGGAAGAGACTCTTCACGCCGCTAAGAAGATGGGTTATCCAACCGTTCTCAAGGGAATCGCTGAGGGCCAGATTCACAAAACCGAGGCAGGCCTGGTGAAGCTAAATCTCCAAGATTCTGATCAGGTCAAATCAGCCTACAGTAAAATGCTCCGCCTCAAAACAAAACCTAAATCCTTCCTGATACAGCCAATGCTAAGAGGCAATCTGGAATTAATTGTGGGAATCGTGCGGGACCCTCAATTTGGACCCGCAGCCATGCTCGGACTGGGTGGAGTCTGGGCAGAAGTCTACAAGGATGTGGTTTTCAGATTAGTCCCACTCAATAAGGAAGACATACTTGAAATGGCCTCAGATCTAAAAGGACAAATTCTGTTAAAAGGATATCGGGGTTCAAAGCCGGTGAATATGGAGAGCCTTGCTGATTGGTTAATCAAATTAGGATGGCTTGCAATAACCTTTGACCAGATTCAGGAGATCGATGTCAACCCGCTCATGGTTGTAAATGGAGAACCTGTGGCCGTGGACGCAACCATTATTTTGAAATCAGATCTTCATTCCTGAAGCCATCTCCTCCAAAAGCTCTCGCTTGAGGATAAGGATTCTATTTTTTTTAACATCGATGACCCCTTTGGCTTTCATCTTTGTCAACGTTCTTGAAAGGGTCTCACTGATCGTCCCCAATTTTGAAGCCAGTTGAGATTTACTCAAATCCAGCTCCACCTCCCTGGAGTTCTTCCCTTCTTTCGATGATTTTAAAGAGAGATCGATAAGATACTTTGCCACTCTCGATGAGACCTCTTTGAGGGAAAGTTCCTCGATCAGGGATGCAAATCTTCTTAAGAAATGAGAAAGAGAGACAATCATGTTGATGCTAAGTTGGGGATTCCTCTCGATCAACTGGATAAAATTTCTCTTCGGAAAGAAGAGAAGTTGGCTATCCGCTAAGGCTTCCGCAAAAGCCGGATAAGTCCCTTCGAGAAAAAGAGCTGCTTCTGCAAAGGCATCCGGTGCGGAGACGACGTGGAGAATTTGTTCCTTGCCCTCCGGTGAAATCTTATAGAGTTTGACCTTCCCGGAGAGGATCACATAAAACCCTTTTGCCTCTTCCCCCTCGCCGAAAAGGATCTCTCTTTTCCCAATCTGCTTGAGTGAAGCAACGGCCCTAATCCTCTTCAGGTCTTCTTCTTTTAACCCTGCAAAAAGTGGGCACCGCTTTAATAGTTCAATCGACATAATAATTTCCTCTTGAGATCTGAAGTCTAAGTATTGATAATCCTACAGTTTTTTTACATCTTTTTCAAGAAAAAAGAGACACTTTCTCTTTTCTTAAGATTTTTCTTAAATTATTTCAATAGGTTGAGTATCATTGGGTGGTTCCACCCTCTCTAACTCCCTACTTCCTATAGAAATACATGACGTTGAAATAAAAGAAATATTGTGTTAACCTGAGTTGAAATTTAAAAAAATTGGAGGAAAATTCTTGAGTTCCCTTTATAAAAATCTGCTCTTCTGGGCAATTATTATCATCATCATGGTCCTTCTCTTCCATCTTTTCAGCAGGCCCCGTCAAACAACTTCGGAAAAAAATTATTCTGAATTTATCTCTGCTGTGGAGAACAATCGGGTTGAGGAAGTAGAGACCCTGGGCAGAAACTTAAGTTGGAAAAACAAAGAGGGAAAACGTTTTAAAACCTATGCCCCAGAGGATCCCGAAATGATTAAAATTCTCAGGGAAAAGGGAGTGGTCATCAATGCACAGAAAGAAAGCGACACCTCTCTTTTGCAAATCATCATCAATTGGGCTCCGATGCTCATCCTGGTGGGTGTCTGGCTCTTTTTCATGCGGCAAATGCAGATTGGGGGTGGAAAGGCTCTCTCCTTCGGAAAGAGCAAGGCTAAAATTTTGACGAAAGAACTCCATCAGGTAACTTTTGAGAATGTCGCTGGAATTGAAGAAGCGAAGGACGAGTTGGAGGAGATCATCGCCTTTCTCAGAGATCCCAAAAAATTTACCAAGTTAGGCGGAAGGATCCCCAAAGGAGTTCTTCTCATCGGTGCTCCTGGAACGGGCAAAACACTTTTAGCTCGCGCGATTGCGGGTGAAGCCGATGTCCCTTTCTTCAGCATCAGTGGTTCTGATTTTGTGGAGATGTTTGTAGGGGTCGGGGCCTCCAGGGTACGTGACCTCTTCCTTCAAGGAAAACGTAATGCTCCATGTATCATCTTCATCGACGAAATCGATGCCGTTGGAAGACACCGAGGAGCAGGCTTGGGTGGCGGACACGATGAGCGAGAACAAACCCTAAACCAATTGTTGGTTGAAATGGATGGTTTTGAATCGAACGAAGGTGTCATCTTGATTGCGGCAACAAACCGGCCGGATGTTTTAGACCCTGCCCTGCTCAGGCCAGGTCGTTTTGACCGTCAAGTGGTTGTCCCTGTCCCCGATGTAAAGGGAAGAGAGGAAATTTTAAAGGTCCACTCCAAAAAGACGCCGTTAGCTGAGGACGTCAATCTCGCGCTCTTGGCTAGAGGAACTCCTGGATTTACGGGAGCCGATCTGGAGAATCTCGTGAACGAAGCGGCTTTACTGGCTGCTCGATTGGAAAAAGAACGAGTCGAAATGGCTGACTTTGAACAGGCCAAAGATAAAGTCCTGATGGGTGTGGAACGAAAATCCATGATTATTCCCCTGGAAGAGCGAAGAATTACCGCTTTTCACGAGGCGGGGCACACCTTGGTGGCTAGAATGATTCCTGGAACAGACCCCATCCATAAAGTGACGATCATCCCCAGGGGCCAAGCTCTTGGAATCACACAACAGCTCCCTATAGACGAGAAGCATACCTATCCAAAAGACTACCTGATGAACAATATTTCGGTCATGATGGGAGGAAGGGCTGCGGAGGAATTGGTGTTGAAAAGTCAAACCACGGGTGCGGGGAATGATATCGAGCGCGCTACAGAAATTGCCCGAAAAATGGTTTGCGAATGGGGGATGAGCGAAAAGCTCGGCCCTCTGACTTTTGGTAAAAAAGAGGAAGCGATTTTTTTAGGAAGGGAAATTGCCCGGCATAGAGATTATAGTGAAGAGACAGCGCGTGTAATCGATGACGAGGTGAGGACCATTGTGACCCAAGGCTACGAAAAGGCAAAAGGGATTATCCATGCAAACATAGCCCTCCTCCATAAATTGGCAAATACACTTCTTGAGAAAGAGGTCCTCGACGGAAATCAGATCGAAGTCATTATAAAGGGCGGGAATGTTTAGGCGAGATGAATCTGATTCGATGCCTTCACATTACAAATGCCAATGAAGCCATCCATCAAATAAAAGAGGTGGGGGGGGACCCCACTGGCGTCAAGCTCATGGAAGGGAAAACCCTCCATTTCAATCTGAAGGTGGAAGGCATCGACCCGAGAACAGCCAATGTCCTCAAACAAGAAATGCTCTCCTTGGGCGGGGATGTTGCCGTCGATGGAAGGGGGCTTGATTGTAGTATCAAACAGACAGACGCCCTCCTGATGGGGACTCAAAAACATTTCGAAAAACTGATCCTCAAATTAGAACAATCCCCAGACCTCGGCACTGTTGGTCAATCCATAAAAGAAGCAATTAAAAATATTTCCAGAACCCATTACTCCATACGCTGCCGAAAACAGAAATTGAACCTGGGAAAACGAACTCTTCTGATGGGAGTTCTCAACGTGACTCCGGACTCTTTTTCAGACGGAGGGGTTTTTTTTGATAAAAAAAAGGCTATTTCTCATGGTCTTGGGATGGTTGAAGAGGGGGCAGATATCATAGATATCGGGGGGGAGTCGACCAGACCGGGTTCAAAACCCGTTGAATTGGAAGAAGAACTCCGCCGGGTAATTCCTGTGATCGAATCTCTTGAAAAGGAAGTCGACGTACCCATCTCGATAGATACCTATAAATCAGCTGTTGCGCAGAGAGCCATTGAAGCGGGAGCCCAGATAATAAATGATATCAGCGGGTTACATTTTGACCCAAGCCTTGCACAAGTAGCTGCTCGAGAGGATACCCCTCTTGTCCTCATGCATATTCGAGGAACCCCTGAAACAATGCAGAAGGATGTTCATTACGGTTCCCTTTTTTCTGAGATAATCCGATACTTGAAGGACTCCATTCAAATGGCCGAAAATGCTGGATTAGACCCCGGGCAGATCATCATTGACCCTGGAATCGGCTTTGGGAAAACTGTTGAGGATAACCTCCTCATTCTAAAGCATCTGTATGAATTCCGAATACTTGGGAAACCAATCCTATTGGGGACATCACGCAAGAGTTTCATCGGAAAGATTCTGAATACCGAGGTCGAAAACCGGCTGGAAGGGACGCTCTCAAGTATTGCTATTGGTGTCCTAAACGGGGCCCATATCATCCGTAGTCACGATGTGCTCCAGGCCAAAAAGGCCATTGCTGTAGCTGATGCAGTTCGTCTCGCCGGGAGTTAAACTCTCGGAGTTCGGTGGGGAACGCTTTGAAACCGTTCCGTACAAGGAGTTCGGAGTTGAAAAAAGGAAGGCCGCTCAAGTTGATTTTTCCCGTAAAATTATAATAACGATGAATAATCCAATCCTCCCAACCCCCCTTTAGAAAAGGAGGCGAGCGGGGGAATTTTGATAGGTGGGGGTGAAACAGAATGACACGTAAACTATTTGGAACGGATGGGATCAGAGGGGTTGCCAATGTAGACCCCATGACCGGAGAAGTGGCCATCCAGTTAGGCAGGGCCATTGCCCATATCTTTAAGGAAATAAAGGGAAAGCATCGGATTGTCGTGGGAAAAGATACCCGTCTCTCAGGCTATATGTTGGAGACAGCTTTGGCTTCCGGCATCTGTTCCATGGGAGCGGATGTGATGCTGGTGGGTCCTTTACCCACTCCGGGAATCGCTTTTATCACCACAAGCATGAGAGCCAATGCGGGAGTGGTCATTTCCGCCTCTCACAATCCTTACTATGATAACGGAATTAAAATCTTTTCCCAGGATGGCTTTAAACTTCCAGACGAGATGGAACACCGGATCGAAGATCTGGTCCTTTCAAATCATCTCCATTCCCTTCGGCCTACAGCGAATGCAGTCGGCAAAGCCCATCGCATCGATGATGCCATCGGGAGGTATGTGGTTTTTCTTAAGAATACCTTTCCCAATCATCTCACCTTGGATGGACTTCGAATCGCTTTAGATTGTGCAAACGGAGCGGCCTATCGAGTCGCTCCGATGGTCCTCGAGGAATTGGGGGCCGAGGTGATTCCGATTGCGGTAGATCCCAATGGAGAAAATATCAACGACCATTGCGGCTCGCTTTATCCAGAAATGGTCAGTCGCCTTGTCCTGGAAAAGGGAGCAGATATCGGGATAGCTCTCGATGGAGATGCGGATCGAATCGTATTTGTGGATCGAAAAGGGAAAGAGGTGGATGGAGATTATATTCTGGCAATCTGTGCTCACCAGATGCTATCTGAAAACAGGCTAAAAAAGGGAACGCTGGTCACTACCGTAATGAGTAATATTGGGCTGGACCGGACGATAAAAAATGCAGGGGGGAAAGTCATCAGGACTCAAGTAGGAGACCGCTATGTGGTCGAGGAGATGGTCCGGGGAGATTACAATCTTGGGGGAGAGCAATCAGGCCATACCATCTTCTTAGACTATAATACGACTTGTGACGGCATTCTTACGGCTTTACAAGTCCTGGCGATTATGAAGCAGAAAGAACGCCCTTTAGACGAAATGGCCAAAGTGATGGAGCCTCTTCCTCAGGTTCTCTATAATGTGAAAGTTAAAGAAAAGAGAAACCTCTCCGAGTTTCCAGAAATCGAAAAGAGGATCAGAGAGATTGAGAAGACATTGGAACAGTCCGGAAGAATTTTGATTCGCTATTCTGGAACAGAACCTCTCCTCCGAATCATGGTCGAGGGAGAAGATGAGACAAAACTCCATCGGTTTGCCCAAGACCTTGTCGAGCTGGTCGAGAAACGTATTGGAAAAGAGTATCGTTAAACGTTCATCGTTTATCGTTCATCGTTTATTGTAAATCGGAGATTTCTCATGCCGAGATTGGGTGTCAACATTGACCATGTCGCTACAGTCAGACAAGCCCGAGGGGTGATGTATCCGGATCCTATCACGGCAGCAGGACTAGTGGAGTTGGCTGGCGCAAATGGCATTGTCTGCCACTTGAGAGAGGATCGACGTCACATTCAGGATCGAGACCTCCGAATACTCAGAGAAGTGATTCAAACTCGGTTAAATCTTGAAATGGCGGCTATTGAGGAGATGATCCGCATTGCTCTGGCCACCCAACCAAACATCGTCACGCTCGTTCCGGAAAAAAGGGAAGAATTGACGACAGAAGGGGGCCTCGATGTGATCAAATTCTTCCCGTCTCTAAAAAAGGCCATCCAACGGCTCCACGGGGGGGGAATCCCGGTCAGTCTTTTTGTGGATCCCCAAAAAGATCAAATCAAAGCATCAGAAGATGTGGGCGCCAATGTCATCGAAATCCATACGGGCCACTACTGCGATGCGAAAACTCCTTCGCAGGAAGATGAGGAATTAAAAAAGATTCTCGACGCAGTCGCCGAGGCCTCTCACCGAAATCTCCAGATCGCAGCAGGACATGGTCTGAATTATGTCAATGTCCGACGAATTGCGGAGATCAAGGAAATCGAAGAACTCAACATCGGTCACAGCATTATTGCCCGGGCGGTTTTGGTGGGTTTGGATCGAGCCGTCCGAGAGATGATTGAATTAATTCGTCGGTAGTGAATGCCGACGCTGCATTCATTCTTATAGCGCCCCCATTTACTGGGGGCGAAAACACGAAGATGATTATCGGAACGGGTATTGATATTGTGAATATTGATCGGATCGAGCGTCTGATGACTCGCTGGGGAGGCCCCTTTTTAGGTCGGGTCTTTACAGAGAAAGAGATCGTCCGGTGCCAACAGAAGGCTCGGCCTCCAGAATGTTTTGCCATCCGGTTCGCGGCAAAAGAGGCTTTCCTCAAGGCCATTGGATGGGGGCTTCGAAACGGTATCCAATGGACAGATATCGAAGTGATGAACGATTCCATGGGAAAACCCCTGTTCTCCTTCCATCGAAAGGCAACGGAGGTTTGCGAGACCCTCCGAATTCAGAACATTCTTCTCACCCTTTCCCACGACCGACCCTACGCCGTGGCCCATGTGTTATTAGAGGGAAGAAATGATGAAGGTAGCCAATGCTGAAGAGATGCAAGAGTTAGATCGAAAGGCCATCGAGACCTATCGGATCCCCGGAATGATTCTCATGGAAAATGCAGGAAAGGGAGCGGCAGAAGTGATCTCCCATACCTTCCCTGATATTCACAAGAAGAAGATAGCGATCATTGCTGGAAAAGGAAACAATGGGGGAGATGGGTTTGTGATCGCCCGATATCTTCTGAACCAAGGGGTTTCCGTGAAGGTCTACCTCCTCACCGATCCCAAGGGCCTCCGGGGAGATGCGGAAACCAATTTTAGCATTTTCCAGCGCATGAAAGGGGAAGTCCTCTCTGTCCCCTCTTCCAAAGATTACGTCAAAGTAAAAAAGGATTTGGAAAAGTTTGACATCTTGGTTGACGGAATTTTCGGAACAGGACTCGATGCCGAGGTCAGAGGTTATTACAGAGAAGTGATCGATCATCTGAATACGCTTCAAAGGCCCATCGTCGCCATTGACATTCCCTCCGGATTAGATGCCGACACGGGGAAACCTCTCGGCACAGCCATCCGGGCCTCTCTCACCATCACCTTCGGGTTGCCCAAAGTGGGTCATCTCATTCCGCCAGGACTCGATTATGTGGGAGAGGTCAAAGTCGTCGATATCGGTATCCCCAAGAGATTGGTGGAGGAAGAAAACATTCCGACCTATCTTTTAGAAAAAAAAGAGATCAAGAGATGGTTGTCCATCCCCCGGAATCCAAATACCCACAAAGGAGATTATGGACACCTGTTGGTCATCGCGGGGTCGGTGGGCAAGACAGGGGCCGCAGCGATGGCTTGCCAAGCTGCTCTCAGAATGGGGGCAGGCCTGGTCACCCTGGCTATCCCAAAGAGCCTGAACGGCATCATGGAGATGAAATTGACAGAGGTGATGACAGAACCTCTTCCAGAGACCCCCAAGCAAACGCTCAGTCTTCGGGCTTTTAGTGCCATCGTTCGCCTCTGCGAAAACAAAAGGGCTGTCATCATCGGTCCCGGCCTTGGAACTTTTAAGGAAACCCAATCCCTCGTCCTCAAATTGATCAAGGCATTGGATCTCCCGATCATCTTGGATGCCGATGGACTGACCGCTTTGGCGACACAGCCTAAAATCCTCCCCCTCACGAATCGCTCGCTGATCCTGACCCCCCATCCAGGAGAGATGGCAAGACTGATTCGATCCCAGGTCAAAGAAGTCTTGGAAGATCGGATTGGAGTCAGCAGAAATTTCTCTCAGTCCCAACATGTTCATCTTGTCCTGAAAGGACATCCTACCCTCATCAGTACCCCCAAAGGAGAGGTCTTTATTAACCCAACGGGCAATCCGGGGATGGCCTCAGGAGGAACAGGGGATGTGCTCACTGGAATGATCGGTGGATTGGTCTGCCAGGGATTTGACATTCTTCCTTCCGTTCAAATAGCCGTCTATCTTCATGGAATGGCCGGCGATGAGGGGGCTCAAGAGAAGGGAGAGAAGTCCCTCATTGCAACGGATATCATTGAAAAAATCCCCACCCTTCTCAAGGGAAGCATTTGATTTTGCCTTCCTCTTCATTTAAGATAAGTTAAAATAAGTTATCTTATTTGATCCAACCCGCAGAGGATTTATCCATCCTCTGTCCAATCTGCGAGGGGAAGGTAAAGATCGTGAACCCAGGAGAAAGGTGATGCGGCCAACTCTCTGTAAAGATAGGGGAGTGAAGTGGGTTGAGGAGAATGGGGTGTTAAAAGAACGCGATGGCGTAAGGGCTTTCTCGAGATTCCTCTTAACCTGCTAGGATAATGAAAGGAGAAACAGGATGTATGTTGAGATGAAAGTAAAGTTTTTGACGTTTGATTCCACCTCAAACGGATTTGTCGTTCTCCTCATGGATTTATCGAATAAAACAGGACTTCCCATCTGGATCGGTCCTTTCGAGGCCAACGCCATCGCGATGAAACTGAAGAAGATGTGTTCCCATCGACCGGCGACTCATGATTTGATCCATAACCTTCTAAACACGCTTCAATCTCACGTCGTTAAAATTGTGGTCAACGACCTCAAGGAAAACACTTACTATGCTTTGATCTACCTCAATCGAGGAGGCGAAGAGATTATCATCGACTCTCGTCCCAGCGATGCCATGGCCATCGCCCTGGCTTCGGACGCCCCCATTTTTGTGTCCGAGCAAGTCATCGAGAAAGCGCGCACCATCGATATGGAGAAAGAGGGGGATCAGCTAAAAGATTGGCTGGAAAATCTCAATCCCGATGACTTTAAATTTAAGGCATAAAATAGTCCTTCAGACCAGAAGTGCATCAGAAACCGTCCGAATCGGAAAGGCCATCGGAAACCGTCTTCTGCTCGGAGACGTTGTAGCCTTGGTGGGCGAACTGGGGGCAGGAAAAACCCAATTCATCAAGGGACTCGCTGCGGGAGTGGGAATGGGGAACCCCACTTATATCTCAAGCCCGTCCTTTACGCTGATTAATGAATACCCGGGGGAAATACCCTTTTACCATATTGATCTTTTTCGGCTGGGAAGAGAAAAGGAGGCTGAAGAATTAGGTTTGGAGGATTATTTCCAAGGGACAGGGATCACGGCAGTCGAATGGGCAGACAAAATTCCCTCCCTCCTTCCTGAGGAAATACTCTTCATCTCTATTGCTTATATTGATCAGAACATAAGATCCCTGGAAATTACCGGAAAAGGAAAACATTACGAAGACTTGGTGAACCAAGTTCAGAGCTCGGATTTCGGAGCTCGGAGCAAAAAACCAAATTAGGACTGTAAACCGACACCCCCGATCTCCGAACTAATGACTCCGAACTATTCACCTGGGAGGTAAGCAGATGGCACTGGTGGTTCAAAAATATGGCGGTACTTCCGTAGGAGATGTTGAACGGATCAGAAATGTGGCCAGAAGGGTCCTCAACACCAAAAAGCAGGGCCATGAGCTGGTCGTCGTCGTCTCTGCGATGGCTGGAGAGACGGACAAACTGATCCGTTTGGCCCAGCAGATCACCCCGGTTCCTGACGAGAGGGAACTCGATGTTCTCGTTTCAACCGGAGAACAGGTCTCCATTGCTCTCCTCGCCATGGCCCTCAAGTCCATGGACTGCGATTCGAAATCTTATTTAGGCTTTCAGATCAAGATTGCCACAGACGGTGTCTTTGGCAAAGCCCGGATCGCGAGCATTGATTCGGAGAAGATGCGTCAAGATTTAAAAGATGGACGGGTGGTTGTAGTGGCAGGTTTTCAGGGTGTGGATGATTCAGGCAATATCACCACCCTCGGCCGGGGAGGATCTGACACATCTGCTGTGGCCGTCGCTGCAGCGTTGGAGGCGGATGTGTGCGAAATTTATACCGATGTCGATGGGGTTTACACGACGGATCCTAATGTTTACGCCAAGGCAAGAAAGTTGTCGAGAATCTCTTATGACGAGATGCTTGAGATGGCCAGCCTCGGGGCGAAGGTGCTGCAGACCCGTTCTGTAGAGTTTGCTAAAAAATATGATGTCCCTCTCCATGTCAGATCATCGTTTAATGACAATCCTGGGACAATCGTTTGCAAGGAGGACAAAGAGATGGAAAAGGTTGTCGTTTCCGGCGTGACTTACAATAAAAATGAAGCGAAGATTGAGGTCATGCGTCTTCCGGACATCCCAGGAGTGGCCGCTAAATTATTTAAACCCATTGCCGATGCGAATATCGTTGTGGACATGATCATCCAGACTTCCAGTACTGAGAAAGGCTGTGCCGATGTGGCTTTCACCGTTCCGAAATCCGATTTTGCGAAAACCCTACAGATCGTCAAAGAAACGAATAAGGAGTTTAGTGGGATGGAAGTTAAATTCAATGAGGATATTGCAAAAATATCCATTGTGGGAGTAGGGATGAGGAGCCACTCCAGTGTCGCCACTCAGATGTTTTCTGCATTGGCAAAGGAAGGAATCAATATCCACATGATTTCCACTTCGGAGATCAAGATCTCCTGTATCATCGATTCCAAATATACCGAATTGGCAGTCCGGGCCCTTCATGATGCCTTTGAACTCGACAAACCGACGATCGCAGAAGAGAAATGATCAATGATCAATAACCAATGAGCAATGATCATTGATAATTGACGGAGTTATCACATTGAGTCCGCTTGGTCCAATCAAGATTTACGACACCACACTCCGCGATGGTTCACAAGCAGAAGACATTTCTTTTTCTCTGGAGGACAAAGTTCGGATTGCGCAGAAGCTAGATGATCTAGGTATTCACTATATTGAAGGGGGATGGCCCGGTTCCAATCCAAAGGATCTCCAGTTTTTTCAAGAGATCAAATCCGTTCCCCTTTCTCAGGCGAAGATTGCTGCCTTTGGGAGTACCTCCCGGGCAGGGACTCACCCCCAACGGGATCCCAACATCCAGGCTTTGATCGAGGCCGGCACGGAAGTGGTGACCATTTTCGGAAAGTCCTGGGATAGACATCCCATCGAAGCGCTCAATATCACCCTCGATCAGAATCTCGAGATCATCCATAGTTCGATTCGATTCCTCAAGGATCGCGTCGGCGAAGTCGTTTTTGATGCAGAGCACTTCTTCGACGGATACAAAAGCAATCCCCAGTACGCGCTCTCCACGCTGGAGGCAGCTCAGGAAGCCAAAGCGGACTGGATCGTTTTATGCGATACCAACGGGGGAACTTTTCCCGACGAAGTTCAATCCGTCGTCAAAGAGGTAAAAAAGAAAATCGCTATTCTCCTGGGTATTCATGTCCATAACGATTCCGAGATGGCGGTAGCCAATACCATTCTGGCGGTCAAAGAGGGCGTCTCCATGGTCCACGGCACGATCAATGGGTATGGAGAACGATGTGGAAATGCCAACCTTTGTTCCATCCTCCCCAACCTCAAGTTGAAAATGGGAATTGATTGCATTGCAGATGATCAGTTGAAGAAGATCACCGAGGTTTCCCGTTTCGTCTCAGAGTTGGCCAACCTTCCCCATAACAAATATCTTCCTTATGTAGGCGATAGCGCATTTGCCCACAAGGGCGGAGTACATGTCAGCGCTATCCGAAAGAGTGATGCCACTTACGAACATGTTGCTCCGGAGAGGGTCGGAAATCATCAGAGGGTTCTTATCTCTGATCTCTCCGGCGAATCAAACATCCTCTATAAAGCTGCTGAATTTAAAATCGATTTCGAAAGCAAAGATCCAAAAATTAGGCAAATCCTCGATGATTTAAAACGGTTGGAAAACCAAGGGTTTCAATTTGAGGGAGCCGAGGGTTCTTTTGAGATTCTCATCAAAAAGGCTCTCGGACAACATAAAAGGTTCTTTGAGCTGATGGGATTCCGTGTCATGGTGGAGAAGAAGACGGAGGAAGAAACTCCCCTTTCAGAAGCAGCCATTATGGTTCGTGTGGGAGATCGGGTGGAGCATACCGCCGCCGTCGGAAATGGTCCGGTCAATGCCCTAGATAATGCTCTACGAAAGGCCCTGGAGAAATTCTATCCTGAATTGAAGCAGGTCAAACTGCTCGACTATAAAGTCAGAATCCTTTCCACAAAAGATGGAACCGGGGCCCTAACGAGGGTTCTCATCGAATCGGGGGATGGACAATCGAAGTGGGGAACAGTCGGAGTCTCTGAAAACATCATTGAAGCAAGCTGGCAAGCCCTGGTAGACTCGATTGACTACAAACTCCTAAAAGAAGAAACCGGGTAGAATTGAGATAATGTCAAATGTCAAAGCTCGCACGAAGTGATGAACCGGAGGTGAATCAATTCCAAATAAAATCCAAAACTCAAATTTCAAACATTTTTGATACTTAGCCGTTTGTCATTGATTTGATCCCGCTTTAGCGGGAGATTTTGAAATTTGGCATTCATGAAACATTTCTCCGTCGGCCAGCAGTGGATTCTCTTTGTTTTAGCCCTTCTTCTTCTCGGCAGCCTCACCTTCAAATTTTACTTTCAGCCTCGTCCCACTCCTTCCGGAGAGGCCGAAAAAGAGATCGTTGTTGAGGTTTCGGGAGAGGTTCGTCAGCCTGGAATCTATCTTTTCCAGAATCCCCCCAATCTAAGGGAGGCCATTGGAAGATCGGGAGGTTTAAAGGAAGCCGCTCAATATGATACAACCTTTTCCTCGACGATCTTGGAAACAGGAACTCTTCTCACCGTCGTAAAAGAATCTTCTCAGATCTATCTATCTCCCCCTCACCCCTTCCCTCTCCCACCAGGGGAGAGGCAGAAAAGGGATGGACCTTTACTAAAGGAACAACATAAGACGATTAAGCAGGATGAGATAAAGATAAGAATCGGCAGGATGGCTGCCAATAAGTTGCTCGTCTTTTCCATTCCTCTCGACCTCAATCATGTGTCCGTTGAGGACCTTTGTTTGATTCCTGGGATCGGTGAGTCCTTGGCCCAGGAAATGATAGCCCATCGGGAAAGACGGAAAGGATTTCGGTCAGTTGAAGAATTAAAGAATGTAAGAGGGATCGGAGGAAAAAAATACGAAACCTTCAAGAAGTTCTTCGCAGTAAAAAGGTGACGGTCATTGAACCATGGTCAATGCCCAATGGCCAATGACCATTGCTGATTGATAATTGTTCATTGATATTTTCACTTGTTAAATTCGGTGGGCTGGGCGCAAGCATTTCCGCCTGCATTGTAATCGTACACCATCCGCGCACCATAATCAGCGCCCACGGTCATGATTCCCAACAACACCAGTAGCAAGAAGAGAAAGAGGTATCTCGTCTTTTTTGGAAAGGGCCTTGCAATCACTGCCCAAACGGTTAAAACTATGCTTAGTCCGAGTGTAACAAGCATCAGTTCTTCATGGACCTCCAGAAGATGCTCCCGGACCGAGCGCGAAACCATCACCCCCTCCTCTCCGTAAAGGCCGGTCCCCACTGCGGCCGCTGCGGCAAGGGTGCCGAGGATGAGCATTAGGAAAGCAGTCGTTGCAAAAGTTTGGTTTCGGAAAATC
>CAYGWV010000109.1:0-2055 GCA_964353925.1 uncultured Syntrophaceae bacterium
ATTGCCTCCTCGATAGAAAAATTTTCTGTGGAACTTAGGCACCTCCAGCGAACCGAGGTTTTGGAAGCTGAGGAATTCTTTTCCAAGGGGCAGAAGGGCTCCTCTGCCATGCCACACAAAAGAAACCCCATCTCTTCTGAAAACCTCTCCGGCCTGGCACGCCTTGTGCGATCCTACGGTCTGGCTGCTTTGGAAAACATTCCCCTCTGGCACGAGCGTGACATTAGCCATTCCTCAGTAGAAAGGGTGATCGCTCCTGATGCCACGATTTTAATCGACTACATGCTCAACCGCCTCACCTCCCTGGTCGAGAATCTCATCGTCTATCCGGAGAACATGAAAGCCAATCTGGAAAAGATGGGAGGTCTTATCTTTTCGGAATCAATCCTTCTCCATCTGACCAAAAAAGGCCTCTCGAGGGAAGAGGCTTATGGAGTGGTTCAAAGGAATGCGATGAGGGTTTGGGAAAAAGGTGAGGATTTCAAAACCCTCCTTTCCCGGGATGAAACCATCAAAGGTCTGATGACCCAAAAGGAACTAGACGCTCTCTTCGATGTCCGGACTCATCTTAAACGCGTGGATGATATCTTCCGAAGAGTCTTTGGAGATTCTTAAAATGAAGAAGGATCAAAAACCTACCTCTGACCTGAGAGATCTTCTTGGCATCAAAAAACCTTCAGATCGAGGCGGAAAGACACCCATTCTTAAAAAGACCCACTTCACAATCTGGTATATCGTGATTGCCTTTCTCATCGTCGTGCTCATCCAGAATTACATCATGACAAGAAAGGTTGAAGACATCATCCCTTACAGTGAATTTAAGGAGTTATTAAGGACGGACAAAATCAAAGACCTGACCATTAATCCGGAATCGATTAATGGCGAGAGGGAAACGGAAAAGGGCCTCCGAAAGTTTCAGACCGTCCGGGTGGAAGATGCAGACTTGGTGAAGGAATTAGAAGCCCACCATGTGCAATATACAGGGAAGGTCGAAAGCAAGTGGTTGGCCAATATTTTTTCGTGGATTATTCCTCTCGTTTTTTTCTTTATATTATGGAGGATCCTCTTCTCCCGAATCGGACCGGAGACGAGTATGATGTCCTTTGGAAAGAGCCGGGCTAAAATTTATGCGGAGAAGGAGAAGAAGATCACCTTTAAGGATGTGGCAGGAATTGATGAGGCAAAAGAGGAATTAAAGGAAGTTGTGGAGTTTCTTAAAACTCCTGGAAAATTTCAACGCCTCGGCGGGAAGATCCCCAAAGGAGTTCTTTTGGTGGGAATGCCCGGAACAGGAAAGACCTTGCTCGCCAGAGCCGTCGCCGGAGAGGCGAACGTTCCCTTTTTCTCCATCAGCGGTTCTGATTTTGTGGAGATGTTTGTAGGCGTGGGAGCGGCAAGGGTCAGGGACCTCTTTGCTCAGGCTCAAAACCACGCCCCTTGTATCATCTTCATTGACGAACTGGATGCCCTCGGAAAGGCACGTGGGGTCAATCCCATGGGTCGACACGATGAACAGGAGCAGACACTCAATCAACTCTTGTCGGAGATGGATGGTTTTGACCCCAATACAGGGGTGATCATCATGGCCGCTACCAATCGACCTGAAATTTTGGATCCCGCTCTTCTCAGGCCTGGGAGATTCGACCGTCATGTGGTCGTGGACCGACCCGATATCAATGGTCGAGAGGAGATTCTGAAGATCCATGCTAAAAATGTCAAATTATCCCCTAATGTCGAATTGAAGGTCATCGCTTCAAGAACTCCTGGGTTCGTGGGGGCAGACCTTGCCAACATTGTAAACGAGGCAGCACTTCTGGCAGCCCGAAAGAATAAAGAGTCTGTAGAAATGGCCGACATCGAAGAAGCCATCGACCGCGTGATCGCTGGATTGGAGAAGAAGGGAAGGCTGATGTCAAAAAAAGAAAAGGAAATTGTTGCTTTCCACGAATCCGGTCATGCCATTGTGGCTTCCCTATTACCAAACGCCGATCCGGTTCGTCGAATCTCCATCATCCCGAGAGGGATTTCCGCATTGGGCTATACCCTTCAATTGCC
>CAYGWV010000110.1:0-4586 GCA_964353925.1 uncultured Syntrophaceae bacterium
TTTTGTTCTTCCAGGTTTGACACAAGAAACGAAGGAAACGGAAGGCGTCTATACCATCAAAAAGGGAGATACGCTATGGGATATCTCCTCTATATTCCTAAAAGACCCTTTCCTCTGGCCAAAATTGTGGGAGAAAAATCCCTATATTAGCAATCCTCATTGGATCTATCCAGGAAACTCGATCCGACTGACTGCCGTTGAGCCAGCGAAGGGAGAGGCGCCTCAGCCCGTAAAGAAAGAGGAGACTCCGAAGGCTGCCGAGGAGAAACCTCAAGGAGCGGTTAAGGAAGCAGAGGCTAAAGAGCCCGAGGTTGAGAAGGCAGAATCTCCTGCGCCTCCTCCGGTCGAGAAGAAACGAGAAGAAGTTGTTGAAATGAAACCTGAGGTCAAACCTGCTCCCGTGGAAAAGCCTGTTTATTTTCGTGAAATTCGCTCCGCAGGGTTCGTGAGCAGCCTTGAGTATCGGGGGATTGGGATCGTTTTAGAGAGCAGAGATGGTAAAAATTATATGTCGGAAGGCGACATCCTTTACCTCACCTTAAAAACCGGAGAATCTATTGCGATTGGAAACAAATATACCGTCTTTCGGGCTGCGAGGGAGATTAGACATCCCGTGACTGACCAAAGGGTTGGGAGAAAGTATCTCATCATAGGAGTTGTTCAACTGATTGATCAGCACAGCAATTTCTATACTGCAAGAGTGATTGAATCCTTCGATGCCATCTGGATAGGGGATTATATCCAACCCTATTCGAAGGAAAAGATGGAGGGCTATTTGGGGAAACAATAGGAGATGATTCATTGGCTATAGAAATCAACCTGCGTTCGTCTGCCGAAACGGGCTTCGCGTGGGCGAGGCGCCAGGCACCATCGTCATGGGGTCACTAAAATTTTTGCCCGGTCCTGCCTGTGGTAGACAGGGGGGTGGTGATTGGAATTCTCACCTGGGCTTTGGAGATCTTCTTTATCTCCCGAGCCTTTTTTTTATCGCCTGACCCAACTTCATCCAATAAAGCGCTTCTTCACCTGAGGATCTTTATGGCCGAAGATATTTTTTATTGGTTGGCCTTAAGCCTCACCCCCGGGCTTGGGAGTGTCCTCATCAAACGACTCTTAGATCGATTCAAGACCCCAGAAGCTGTCTTCCACGCACCGCTGAAGGATTTAATGAAAATTGAAGGTTTGGGGGAAAGGGTGGCCGGTGAAATCCAGAAAGGCCCATCGGAAAAAGTGGTGAAAGGGGAGTTGTCTTTATTGGAGAAGGCGGGAGGAAAGGTGATTACTTTAAAGGACGACGCCTATCCGAAGCGTTTGAAGGATATATACGATCCTCCGGCGCTGCTTTATGTCAGAGGAGAACTCAGAGGAGAGGATGAACTGGCCGTCGCCATTGTCGGGAGCCGAAAGACCTCTCCTTACGGGAGATGGGTCACAGAAAAGATAGGCCAGGATCTTGCCTGTCATGGAGTCACCATTGTCAGCGGAATGGCGAGGGGCATCGATTCAATGGCTCACAAGGGAGCCCTCCAGGGAGGAGGGAGAACGATCGCGGTCCTTGGTTGTGGGATCGACGTGATCTATCCTTCTGAAAATCGAAATCTCTTTTATCAAATCATCGAGCATGGGGCTGTCCTCTCCGAATTTCGGATGGGATCGCCTCCCGAAGGGGGACATTTCCCAAGACGAAATCGGATCATCAGCGGTCTTTCGATTGGAGTGGTCATCGTCCAGGCCAGCGCAGAGAGTGGTTCCCTCATCACCGCCGGTTATGCCTTAGAGCAGGGGAGAGAAGTCTTTGCCGTTCCAGGGAATATCGGAGCCGAGGGCAGTCGGGGCACGAATCAATTGATCAAAGATGGGGCGAAGTTGGTGGAGTCCAGCGAGGACATTCTTGAGGAGGTCTTGCCTCAATGGAGAAGGGAAGGGGAGACCGTCCAAAAAGCAGAGACTCCGGGCCGTGATCTCGCCGGAGGGGAGAAGGTTCTTTACGGACTTTTGGGAGAGACCCCGTTGCACATCGATGCCATCATACGGGAGAGCCAATTGGATCCTGGAAAAGTCTCCAGTCTCCTTTTGAATTTGGAATTAAAAGGGTTGATCTCCCAGTGGCCGGGCAAATGCTTCAGTAAAAAAATGTGACGTATGAAGAATTATGAGTTATGAATTAGGAATTTAGAATTCAGATGAAAGGATCAGGAACGAGATGTCAAAAGGTTTGATCATTGTGGAATCTCCTACGAAGGTGAAGACCCTTCAAAAGTTTTTAGGGGGAGATTACGTCATCAAGGCCTCCGTGGGTCATATCAAAGACCTTCCGGAGGGTGAGCTGGGGGTGGATCTTCAAAAAGATTTTCAACCCCAATATGTCACCATCTCCGGGAAAGCGAAGATCATTCGGGAATTGAAGAAGGCCAGCAAGGATGTGAAGAATATTTACCTCGCGCCGGACCCGGACCGCGAGGGGGAAGCGATCGCCTGGCACATTGCCGAAGAGATTGGAAACGGGGACAAGAATATTTACCGGGTTCTCTTCAATGAAATAACCAAAAAGGCGGTCTTGGATGCCATTCATCACCCCGGGAAGTTGCAACAATCCAAATATGAAGCCCAGCAGGCCAGGCGGATCTTGGATCGGTTGGTCGGTTATCAAGTGAGTCCCGTCCTTTGGGAGAAGGTCCGGCGGGGGCTGAGTGCGGGTCGGGTCCAATCCGTTGCTGTTCGAATCGTCTGTGAGAGGGAAAGGGAGATTCAAGATTTCGTCTCTGAGGAATATTGGAGCCTGACCGCAACGCTGAAAGGGAAAGATTCACCGGTCTCCTTTGATGCAAAATTGACGAAATGGAAGGGGAAGAAGATAAAAATGGCCAACGAGCCTGAAGTCCTGGCCATTCGGAAGACCCTGGAGAGCGTTCCTTACTCTGTTTCAAAGATTGTCCAGCAGGAAAAACAGCGTCATCCCCTCCCTCCCTTTATTACCAGCCGACTTCAACAAGATGCCTATCGAAAGCTTTCCTTCTCCGCCAAAAAGACCATGTGGATTGCCCAGAAGTTATACGAGGGTGTGGACCTGGGTCCACTCGGCACCGTTGGATTGATTACTTATATGAGGACCGACTCGGTCAGGGTGTCTGCGGAAGCCATTCAACAGGTCAGGGGATGGATTAAAGACCGCTTTGGGGATTCTTATCTTCCTCCTAAACCCAATGCCTATAAAAGCCGGAGAGGAGCCCAGGACGCCCATGAGGCGATCCGGCCCACTTCGATTGATTTGGAGCCTGACCAGGTGAAGTCTTCCTTGGATAAGGATCAATGGGCCCTTTATAAATTGATTTGGGACCGGTTCGTTGCCTCTCAGATGCCTTCAGCAGACTTTCTCCAAACCACCGTTGAGATTAAAGCGGATGATGCCGTGTTCACAGCCGTCGGGACGGTTCCTGTTTTCCAGGGTTTCATGGCCCTCTATGTGGAAGGGGAGGATAACCAAGAGAATGGCAATGGAGAGAAGAAGCTTCCATCGCTCACAGAAGGGCAAGTTCTGGAGCTCTTAGGCCTGATCCCCAAACAGCATTTTACTCAACCGCCCTACCGGTTTTCTGAGGCGACGTTGATTAAGGAATTGGAAGAGAAGGGAATTGGAAGACCTTCTACGTATGCAGCCATTTTGGCTACGATCAAAGAAAAGGAGTATGTTCGTTTAGAAAAAGGGAAGTTCTTCCCCACCGAATTGGGGTGTCTGGTGAATGACCTCCTCGTCGTCAATTTTCCCGATATTTTTGATATCGAATTCACCGCCCAAATGGAAGAGAATTTGGATCACATCGAAGAGGGTGAAAAGGATTGGGTGGAAACGTTGAAAGAGTTCTATCTTCCTTTCGAGAAAGATCTCGAGATGGCCAAGGTCTCCATGAGGGATGTGAAGAGAGAGCTCATCCCCACGGATGCGATCTGCGAACGATGTGGTTCAAAGATGGTGAAACGATGGGGGAAGAGAGGTTATTTCTTGGCCTGCTCAAGTTATCCCAAATGCCGATATACGAGAGAAGTAGAAGGAAACGAAGCGAATCAAGTGGAGACCGACGCTAAGTGCGAAAAATGTGGAAACCCAATGGTCATCAAGAATGGAAAGTTCGGAAGATTTCTGGCCTGCTCCAATTACCCAACCTGCAAATTCACTCGATCTTTGGATACCGGGGTTCGGTGTCCTCAGGAGGGGTGTGATGGAGTGATGGTTGAAAGAAAGACCCGGAAGGGGAGAACTTTTTACAGCTGTACCAATTACCCCAGGTGTACTTATGCCTTATGGGATAAACCCATTCCAGAGAAATGTCCCCAGTGCGGTTTTCCCTTCTTGGTTGAGAAGCAAGGGAAGGGTGGGGTCACCAAGCGATGTCCTAAAAAAGAATGTGGGTATCGCGCTTCAGAATGAACGGGTTCGATATCTTCGCCTGCCCTCAAGGATCTTTTTCTTAGTGAACCGATGTTGCATCCACTGAAAAGGAAAGTAGACGAATCGGTTGATCAAGGTGGGAGAATAATCCCAGTGGAATCGTTTCCAAATAGAAGGGAACGAATAGAACTCCTTCCAG
>CAYGWV010000111.1:0-7154 GCA_964353925.1 uncultured Syntrophaceae bacterium
GTTGAAAGAAAATGTCATCATGGGACGCCTGATCCCTGCGGGGACTGGTCTTGCCAAGTACAGACAGTTAGAGATTGTGGTGGAGGGATATACGGGAGAAGAGGTTCCGACAGAAGGCGAAGGAGAAACAGGGGCCGAAGCGGCTGCCTGAAAAATAACCATTTATCGGTAAGAATGAACAAGGCCCATTCCGTTCAGTTTCGGGATGGGCCTTTTATTTTGTGTACCCGGCGCGTCTGAGTGTAATTCAACGTAGAGTGGAGAAGTGGGTAGAATGGCCCCATATGCCGGGGAAGATGGGCTGGGCACCCGCGCGCTCGCGGTGAGGAAACTTGGACATACAGAAACAGGCGTTGGACGATTTTTTAGGGTTCGGCGCTGTGCGACAAGAAAGGTTGACTTAGAAACCCCATATCAATTTTAAGTCAACCTAGCTTGACTTATATCGAGAAGTATAATATAAGTCAAAGAAAGTTGTCTTAGATGAAAGCTTAGAGGGAATGTTTATGGAGGGGAGAGCAGGGACGTTTGTAATGCAGCCAAGTGGTTATAAGGCATTCATCCCTAATCCTTTGCCCCATTCTCCAACTATCCGATTTGATGGAAAATTACAGTCACTCCTTTCAGAAGCAGATAGGGCCCTTGCAAGATTAGATGGGATTACAACCGTTTTACCCAACCCAGACCTTTTTATTGCTATGTATGTGAAAAAAGAAGCTCTTTTGAGTTCCCAGATTGAAGGAACCCAGGCATCCCTTGAAGGCGTTCTAGAATTTGAAGCAGATTTAATTCCCAAAGAAAATGTAAATGAGATAAAAGAGGTGATCAATTACATTAGAGCGCTGAATTATGGGATTGAAAGGCTTAAAGAGCTTCCCATGTCTTTGAGACTCATAAAAGAAATTCACAGGATCCTACTTGAAGAAACAAGAGGTGCCCATAGAAGTCCTGGAGAATTTAGAAAATCTCAAAACTGGATTGGTCCCCCAGGTGCTTCTTTGAACGAAGCAATATTTGTTCCTCCGCCACCTGAAGTGGTGTTGCCTGCCATGGGAGGCCTTGAAAAATTCTTACATAATAAAAATAATAATATTCCTCCTCTGATTAAAATTGCTTTGATCCATTCTCAATTTGAAACAATCCATCCCTTTTTAGATGGGAACGGAAGGATTGGAAGACTTCTCATTACCTTTTATCTTTTTTGGGAAGGAATTCTAACTAAACCACTTTTGTATTTAAGTTTTTATCTAAAAAAGAACCGAGCTGAATATTATGATTTGCTAATGAAAGTACGCTTAAAAGGAGCATGGGAAGATTGGATAAAGTTTTTTCTTAACGGTGTCAGTGAAACCTCTGAGGAAGCGGCAAAGACTGCCCGAGAAGTCATTCAGTTAAAAGAGGCATTGATAACGAAACTTCATGGCAATTCAATTTCGAGTGTTTATGGGGTAAAACTCATAGACTTACTTTTTAAAACCCCTTTGGTCAGCGTTAAAGATATCTCTGGAAAACTGACCACTTCAAAAGAGTCCGCGAATGAACTGGTTAAAAAATTTGAGAAAATAGGTATCTTAAAAGAAATAACCGGAAAGCAGAGATATAAAAAATACAGCTTTAGGGAATATATTGATATCATTGCAAGGGGAACAAAGAATGAGTCATAAAGCCTTGTTGAATCAGAGGATGCCATTGTTCCAAGGATAGTGGCACACGGAACATTTTGGAAGGCGTATAAGGAGATCAATTCTCTATTCGGGAAGCAGAAGGTTAGTCCGTTAAAGGAAATGTTTCTTAAAGATGCAGATGGGAGGTATTTTATTGATTACCTTGACTGTTGGGTAGATTTAAAAAGCTCAAAAGAAGAATTCTTCATCGAACACAAAGACGCCATAATCCAAAGAGTGAAAGAAAATATTGGGGATAAGAAAGTATTAAAAAAGTTACGTTGGGTAGCTAATTACCACAACAGGAAAGTATCAGACCTTTTTGATAAGGATAAGGCTACCTATGGGATTAAAATATCCCTTCTTTCCCCGCCACGGGTAAGAAATCCTGTTTCTAAGATTCGGAAGAGGATTAAGTGAGAGTTGGCTCATGAAATGGGGGTCAGATTAAGTTGTTCATGACAGCGGCATTAGGCCAATCCTTTAAGGATCCGGAAGAGAACGAAGAAGGAGAATCATTCTGTGAAAGCGTGGCTAATAACATGGGAATGGGCCTCAAAATCAGTAGCTAAAAAGCATAAAGTGGTTGCAATTCTAAATCCAAATATTGGACATAAGCGGATTAAGGAGATTGTAGAAGTACTCTATGCCGTGTTTAGCTGTGACTTGATTGATATGGCAAGATACGCGAAGAGGCCCGGTAAGAATCCGAATTCCGCAAAGTATTTTAACCCTCGAGGGGTAGACTTTATTGATTGGATGATGTGCGGACACCATCCCTACCTTGAGGCAAGGAAGGTTGATAACCTAACCGTAACGTTCGACAAGAGTAGAGGTGTGGAAATAATAACTTGGGACGAACTCCCAACAATAGACCCTTTGACCAAGGAAGAAATCTCGCCATCAGAGCATATTGTTCATAAACGAAAAGTGACACATCCGTACAGAAGGGAATGTTAACAAAAATCGTCACTCTACTCGCGAAGGATACGGGGAGTAGATACTAAAAAGACTTTGCAGTTGAGACAAGATAGTGGGGTATCAGGAATAAGGTATTTGAAGAGGGCGAGATGATTCTGTTTTGGCGAGAGAAAAAACGCTTCTCGTCGATTGAGGAGACATAAGGCAATCGATTATCGGAATGGGGATATTTTTCGATCACCCGCTTGAGAAAGTTTCTGGCATTCGTTTTATCCCCGAGCTCCAAGAAGGCGAGGGTGTGCGGGCAGGGGACATTGTCTTCCATGTCATCGAGGGGGAATAGTGGTTTTTGCAAATGGTGGTTGTTATCTTGACAAGCAACTTCGTTTTTTCTATATTGAAGTTAACCTCATCGCTCTATACAAACATGATGATAAGTATTATTATGCTACGTATTAATACAAACGCATTTGTAAATTGACATTGGCCCCCTCACCCTTCCCCTCTCCCCTTTTGGGGAGAGGGGAAGGGTGAGGGGGAAATCAGAGGCACAAGAAAAAGAATTACTGCGTTTGTATTTGTGCTCATGCCGACAGGGGTCACTTAAAAAATAATGAACAAGGAGATGGAAGATGGAAAAGATCGCAAATGTTAAAGAGTTGAAGCGTGGAGGATCTATCAATTTTCATTATAAGGAAAAAGAAGGTATCTTAGTAAAGACCAAACAAGACAAGCTGGTTGCATACAGCAGGGTTTGCCCGCATGAAGGAGGAACCATTGAATGGGATGCAGACATTAATAAATTACTTTGCGAATGTCATCTTTCTATATTTAATGCTGATGACGGTACGGCATATAAATATAGTTCACTTATTAAGAAGATGGATAATTTAACTCCGATCGAACTTAAGATTGACAAGAACCAGGACATTTACGCCGTCTAATAGGTAGTCACTTCCCGTAGGTGGAAAACGAGAGGCAATGGCTAAGAGGAAACAAGGCCCATCCCCTTTCAAAGGGATGGGCCTTGTTTTATTTTATGGTTTCTAACTTTTTCTTGGCCATTTCGGCCTGGTCGGAGCGGGGATATTTTTCGATCACCCGCTTGAACAAATTTGTTGCATTCGTCTTATCCCTGAGTTCCAAGAAGGAGAGGGCTTGTTTGAGCATCGCTGCTGGTATCTTGTCCCCTTCTGGATATTTCACGATCGCCTTCTCGTATTCTAAGATCGCCTTCTCATAATCCTTTTTCAGATAGTAAGTCTCCCCGATCCAAAACTGGGCGTTGTCAGAAAGTTCTGTGTTGGGATATTGTTTGAGAAAGGCTTCGAATTTTCTTCGGGCTCCCTCTAAGTTCCCTTTATGGAAGGTCTCATAAGCATCCTTATAGAGATCTCCCATCCCGGTGGAGCTCCCCTTTAGCTCGGTGGGGACCTCTTTGGTTGATGCCGACTTCTCCGATTCCATCGGTTTCGGCCCTGGGTCGGGCGTCTTTGGCTCGGGTGCCTTGAGGCGATCCTCTAATTCCTTGATCTTTTCCTCCTGATTTTTCCTCCTTTCTTCTAGGATTTTCAATCGGCCTTCCATATCGTCTTTGATACGGTCCATGTCCTTCGAAGGTCGTTTAAGCAATTGCTTATATTCCTCGATATCGGTCGAAAGGGATCGCATTTCAGATTGAATATTTTCGAGCCGGAGCGAGAGGTCCGTCTTCAACCTCTGGTTTTCTGTCCTCAGGTCAGTTAAATCGTTCTTGGTGCGATCATTTTCTTTTCGGAGGACATTGACCTGAGAATAAAGTTTATCCATCTCTTTGTCGAGCATTTGTACATCCCTGCTACTCGCACATCCAAAAAGCGACAATCCTATTAAAAAGACAATCCATCTTTTCATACCATCACCCTTTCGAAATTTTTTTTGGATGAACGCACTCTCCTCGGGGAGCTTCACAACTCCTCGAGGCGTGCCGCGGCTCATTATTTTCCGGTGATAATGGTATGGGCCCTTCGATTTTTGGCCCAGGCTTCTTCAGTATGGCCAGGATCTAACGGTTTTTCCTTTCCGTAACTGATCGTAGAAATACGGGCCGTGGAGATGCCTAATGAGACGAGGTAATCCTTTGCCCTGTTGGCCCGCCTCTCGCCGAGGGCGAGGTTGTATTCTACGGTTCCTCGTGCATCACAATGGCCTTCGATTTGAATCTTGACATTAGGAAATTTCTTTAAAAGGGCCGCGTTTTCTTTCAGAATGGCTGCATCTTCAGGACGGATGTCATATTTATCAAAGTTGAAGTGAATATCTTTGAGCAGAGAGCTTTCGAAAACCTGCCCTTCGATGCCAGGGGTTCTCTCCGCGACAAGACTTTTTTCGAATTGTTCTTTTGTTTTCGTTTCTTTTTCCATTGCGGCGCGCTCTGCTTCAGGTTTGGCTGCCTCTTCCTTCTTGACGGAGGGTTCTTCTTTCACGACCGTTTTTTTCGGGCAACCCATCATGATGAGTCCAATGCAGAGGATAAGAACAGTGATGACAAGACTTTTCTTACTCATGGTAACCTCCCTTCATGAATGATTTGGAAAACTCATCCTTACCCCGTTAGAATTCCCCGTCATGCAGAGTGGGGATCCTATCACAAGTTTCACTTCCTTACAGAAAGGGCAGGGGGCAAAACCCTGTCCTTTCTAACGGGGCTTACTCAAAGCGCCTTGACCAGGCCGGGCCCGACTCACCTCCCTTCGATGGAGTTAAGGCTCTCTGATTGAAGCCGTTGGCATTCATAATGAAAATCTTTGATGCCCCTGTCCGATTGGAACTGAAAGCGATGTAACGCCCATCCGGCGACCAACTGGGGTTTTCGTTATTTCCGGAATTGGATGTCATTTTCCGGAGTCCCGATCCATCTGTTCCAATCGTACAAATCTGAAAATGCCCTTCTGCCCTCGCACAAAAAGCGATCCGGTCCCCTTTGGGGGACCAGGAAGGGTTGGTATTGTAACTGCCCTCAAACGTCAGACGGCGTACGTTGGATCCATCCCGTGCCATGATATAGATTTGTGGAGAACCGGATCGGTCGGAGACGAAAGCGATCCACTCACCCTCCGGGGACCATGTGGGCGAAGCCTCATTGCCGTGTCCTTTCGTCAGTTTCCTGGGGTTCCCCCCATTGGTATCGATGAGATAGATGTCTGACTTTCCCTCCATCCCCATCATGAGGGCGATCTTTTTCCCGTCGGGTGACCAGGAGGGAGAGACATTCAACCCGGGGTATCGGGAGAATAGTTGAAGATTCTTCCCATCCACATCGATCAGGTAGAGATCCGGATTTCGTCTGAGGTAGGAAGTAAAAGCGATTCTCTTACCTTCCGGAGTCCAGGCCGGCGAAAGGTTGATGGATTGATTCTGAGTGATCTGTTTGACGTTCGTGCCGTCGAAATCAGCAATACAAATTTCCTTGCCCGATCCCTGAAGAAGCGCAAAGGCGATCTTGGTATTGTGAACCCCCTTCTCCCCGGTGATTTGAAGAACGATTTCATCCGCCATTCTGTGGACTGCAGATCGAAGGGTTTGTGAGGGGCCTTCGTACTGTTTCCCAACGATGTGTTTCTGCTCCACTAAATCAAACAGATGAAATTTCATCTTGAAATTGAGACCGTCGGGTTCCAAAAGGGTTTCACCGGCCAAGAGAATCTCTCCGCCTGCAGGGGTCCATTCTTGCAAGGCGGAGGCGCCGGGGATACCGTCTTTTTCTCGAAGAGAAAGAGGAAGACGGTCGACATCGATCACCTTGAAAAAACCGGAAAGCATGAGATCGTTGGCCAGAATCTGATAAACCTTTTCCGGAAAGGAAGAAGGGGTTTTGTCCACCGGTTTCCATTTCGCGAGGACAATGGGGATTTGGACAAAAGTCGGCGCATTGATATCAAAGTAGATCCTCGCCTCAGCAAAGGGGGGGGCGAAGACACCTAAAAAGAAAAAAAGTGTGAGATATCTTTTCATCTTATGAAATCTGGAGTCATTGGATTCTTCCATACCGCTCTATTATTTAAGATAATAATCGTTTCTAAGTCAACTATTTCTTCAAGAAGGTTTTCCGGAATAGTTCATGTTTCCGAGATTTACCCCGGCAGCAGAGGGCCACGGCCTTTAGCCGTGGATGAATACGCCAACTTTTGGCCGGGATGTCGCCCCGCTTGGGCGTTAGTCAGGTGCCACGGGCTTTGCCCGTGGGGCTCCACTTTCACGACGCTGGAATATAGACTCATCAAATCAAGCCGCCATTTCAATGTCTCTCCTTCTTCCCTCTGAGGAATCGAAGGAATTCCATTCCCATGGGGGAAAGCGTTCTCCGGCGATGAGAAACGATATAAATTTGTCGAGAGATGGGTTCCAATCCCTCCACATCGATTCGGGAGAAGGCGCCCTGACGGACTTCTCCCTCGGTGGCTCTTCCAGAGATAAACGCAAGACCTAATTTGGCCTTCACCCCCTCTTTGACTGAAGAAGTGCTCCCCATCTCTATGACCACGTTAAACTGTTTTAGGCTCTTGCCTTTCCTTCTTAACGCCTTTTCCA
>CAYGWV010000112.1:0-44107 GCA_964353925.1 uncultured Syntrophaceae bacterium
CTTCTCCGGGGTCAAAACCTCGTAGCCTATCGGAACCACCCGGATGATCTGGTGGAGGCCTTTGTGGAGAAATCAGCCGAGGTAGGGATCGATATCTTTCGTTGCTTTGATGCGGTTAATGATGAGCGCAACTTTGAGACAGCCTTCAAGGTGATCAAAAAAATGGGAAAACATGTTCAGGGGACGATCTGTTATTCTTTGACCGAAAGAAGGATGGGAGGCCCGGTTTATAATCTCAACTACTATATTGAAAAGGCAAAAATCCTGGAGGGAATGGGAGCGGATTCTCTTTGTATTAAGGATATGGGCGGGTTGTTAGCTCCGTATGATATTTATGAATTGGTTAAGGCTTTGAAGAAGAAGACGAAAATTCCCATTCAGCTTCACACGCACTATACGAGTGGCATGGGATCAATGACCTATCTTAAAGCGATTGAGGCAGGCGTGGATATCATCGATACGGCCTTGGCGCCTTTTGCCCTTCGGTCTTCACAGCCTGCGGTGGAGCCGATTTTGGTCGCCTTAGAGGGGACGCCCTGGGATCCGAAGCTGGATCTGGACAAACTTTTGAAACTCGGGGATTATATCGAGAGCATCGCACCTAAGTATCGTGATTTCTTGGACACCACGAGGATGGCAGTGATTGATACGAGCGTGCTGAAACATCAAATACCTGGGGGGATGATTTCGAACATGGTGAGTCAGCTCAAGCAGCAGAAGGCTTTGCATCGTATTGATGAGGTTTATGTTGAGCTTCCACAAACGAGAAAGGACTTAGGCTATCCTCCTTTGGTGACGCCTACCTCTCAGATTGTGGGGGTGCAGGCGGTTCTAAATGTCCTTTTTGGAAGGTATAAAATGGTATCGAAGGAGACGCAGGACTATGTCTACGGTCTTTACGGGAGGTCGCCGGTGGCGATCCCGGATGAGATCAGGAAGCTGGTATTGAAAGGGTATAAAAAGGGGATGGAACCCATCACGTGTCGTCCTGCGGATTTGATAGAACCGGAGATGGAGAAGGTGAAAAAAGAGACGGAGGGTTTGGCGAGAGACGTTTGTGATACGTTGGTTTATGCGCTTTTTCCTCAGACGGGAAAAGAGTTTTTGAAGTGGAAGTATGGATTGGAGCCCATGCCGGATAAGGTGAAACCCAAGACCCTGGAAGAGGTGAAAAAAGAGGATGAAGCCATTGCCAAGGCCAGGGCTGAAGCTCAGAAGAAAACAGCCTAAAGGGTGTGGATTCTTGTTTTGTCCGGATATAAAGATCTATAAGTGCCAGGGTTAAGGTGTAATCTCGACATAACAGTATAAGTATTTGAATGTTATTAGCAATTTTTAGTTTCCTTGAGAAGTTTCAGTTTTTGTGTTATCGTTAACGCAAAAATGGACAAAAAGATTACAATCAAGGATATCGCCCGAAAGGCCAATGTTTCCCACACCACTGTCTCAAGGGCGCTAAATGATAAATCCCGTATTAAGAGCGAGACTAAGGAAAAGATTCTTTCCATTGCAAAGGAATTACACTACCGGCCAGATTTCATTGCCAGAAGTCTGGTGATGAGGCGAACCAAGACACTCGGTCTCGTCATCACGACCATTGCCAACCCCTTCTATACGGAACTCTCCCAAGGGATCGAATCAACGGCCATCCGTTTGGGGTACAATATCATTCTATGCAGTACCAATTATGACCTTTCAGCCGAGAAAAAGTATATTGATATGCTGCAAAGCAAGGGGGTAGACGGTATCATTTTCACTTCTGCCCATATGGGTGACCCCAATATCATTGGGTTGGCAGAAGAGGGATTTCCAATGATACTGGTCAATCGAAGAACCTATCATCCCACCGTGAGGAATAAAGTCGATTACGTCGGCGTGGATAATATCCGGGGTGGTTTTTTGGCCGTTGAGCACCTCATCAGACTTGGTCATGAACGGATCGGAGTGATCGGTGGATCGAGTGAATCCTCTGTTGGCTTTGAACGTTTGGAGGGCGGAAAGAAGGCACTCGCTGCTTACAATTTGGAAGTGATGGGTGATTATTTTTTGGAAGGGGATTTTTTAAGAGGATCCGGCTATCAGGGAGGCAAGAGATTTCTTGAAATGGACAAGCCTCCAACCGCGATTTTTGCTACGAACGACTACATGGCGTTAGGCACTTATCAGGCGCTCATGGAAGGGGGTATCAAGGTTCCAGAAGAAATCGCATTAATTGGGTTTAACGATATCGAATTCACGTCGATGAAAGGGATTGAATTGACAACGATCGGCCAAAAGAAGTATGAGATGGGTGCTCTGGCTGTGAAAACATTGGTTGAAAGGATTGAGGGCAGAAAGGGCGGGCCTCCGGTGGAAATGATTTTAGAGCCGGAACTGATCATTCGGAAGACTTGCGGTTTCCATCCGAAGGGTTATCAAATTGAATCTCAAAATAGGTATGGGCTGGATGATATCAAATCCGAAACACGAAATCCGAAAGTAATTTAGGGATTGCGAATTTAGGGATTAACGAATCAAATTCCTGAATTCCTCAATTCCTGAATCAAAGCGTTGAGACTTAAAATTTGCTTCGAATTTTTGTTCTGAGAGGAGGGGATATTATGAAAAGGAAGAAGATCTCCATTATTGGTGCAGGATTCGTGGGGGCCACGGCGGCCCATTGGGCTGCTGAAAAGGAACTGGGGGATGTCGTCTTAGTGGATATCCTTGAAGGGATTCCCCAAGGAAAGGCTCTTGACCTCTTTCAAGCAGGGCCTGTCGAAGGTTTCGATGCAAGAGTTACCGGTTCCAACGGGTACGACGAGACAAAAGATTCAAGTGTGGTCATTGTCACCTCGGGCGTTCCTCGAAAACCGGGGATGAGCCGGGAAGATTTGTTGGAGATCAATAAGAAGATCATCGAGTCGGTTGTCACACAAGTGGTTGAAAGATCTCCACAGGCCGTTCTGATCATGGTGACCAACCCTCTGGATACCATAACCTATCTGGCTTTCAAGAAAAGCGGGTTTCCCAAACAGAGGGTGGTGGGAATGGCAGGGATTCTCGATACCGCTCGGTTCAAGGCCTTCATCGCGATGGAATTAGGTGTTTCGGTTGAAGATATCCAGGCGCTCCTGTTGGGAGGCCATGGGGATGAGATGGTTCCCCTCCCAAGGTATACCACCATCAGCGGGATTCCTCTTTCACAGTTTCTCCCCAAGGAGACCATTGATCGGCTTGTGGATCGGACTCGCAAGGGTGGCGGAGAGATCGTCAACCTCCTTAAAACGGGAAGCGCCTTCTATGCCCCTTCCGCAGCGGCCATCCAGATGACGGAGGCGATCCTCAAAGATAAGAAGAGAATTCTCCCCTGTTGCGTCTATCTCGACGGAGAATACGGGCTGAAAGATATTTACTTCGGCGTTCCGGTTAAATTAGGAGCCGGTGGTGTGGAGGCGGTCATCGAACTCCAATTGAACGAGGAAGAGAAAAAACTGGTTGCCAAGTCTGCCGAGAGCGTCAAAAAGAGCATTACGGAGCTGAAATTATAAGTTTATGGAAGAGTCATTGCGAGCGAAGCGAAGCAATCCCAATAGATTGCTTCGTCGCTTCACTCCTCGCAATGACATAAGAAGTCCATCGTGAAGGGAAAAACATGCGAGAGATCGATGTGAAGTTGATAACTGAGAAGGTGAGAGACCTTTGCATAAAGGCCAACACCGATCTTGGAGAGGATGTGCTTCAAGCTTTTGATCGGGCGATGGAGAAAGAGGAGTCCTCTCTGGGAATTGAGATATTAAAGGAATTAAAGGAGAATGCCCGGATTGCGAAAGAAGAAAGTGTCCCCCTTTGTCAGGACACGGGTTTTGCCGTGGTATTTGTGGAATTGGGACAAGATGTTCATTTGATCGGTGGAAATCTGAATGAGGCCATCGAGGAGGGTGTTCGACAAGGATACCGAGATGGGTATTTAAGAAAATCGATTTGCCATCCTTTCACGAGGGCGAATACCGGAGACAATACCCCCGCGATCATCCACACGGAAGTGGTTCCCGGAGACAAAATTAGGATGATTGTAGCCCCTAAAGGAGGCGGCAGTGAAAACATGAGCCGAGTGGTCATGCTCACTCCGTCGGATGGAATTGAGGGCATTAAGCGCTATGTGGTTCAGAGAGTCAAGGAATCGGGGTCGAATCCCTGCCCTCCAACCATCGTGGGGGTGGGGATCGGAGGGACCTTTGAACGGGCTGCTCTCCTCGCGAAGAAGAGTCTGCTCAGACCCCTCGGAAGCAAGAATCCGGATCCGGAACTGGATCAATTGGAATCTGAGATCCTGACCGAGATCAATCGACTGGGGATTGGGCCACAAGGGTTGGGAGGACGAACGACCTCTTTGGCCGTTCACATCTTACTGATGCCCTGCCACATTGCTAGTTTCCCCTTGGCCGTTAACATTCAGTGCCATGCACAGAGGCATAAAGAGATTGTGATTTAGGAGATGGGGAGATGTCGGGACACGGAGAAACTGCTTCCCCGCATCATTCTATCACCGAGTCTCCGCGTCCGTTGGTTAAATTGGAGGGAAGATGAGTCAACCGATACGATTAAAGCCGCCTCTAAAGGATGAGGACGTGGAAAAATTGAAGATTGGTGATCGTGTCCTGATCCATGGAATCATTTACACAGGAAGGGATGCCGCCCACAAGAGGCTTTTCGATTTGTTGAAAGAGGGAAAACCCCTTCCTTTTGATATGAAGGGCCAGATTATCTACTATGTGGGGCCCACACCCGCTAAACCCGGAAAGGCGTTCGGATCGGCAGGTCCGACGACCAGTTATCGCATGGATGCCTACTCTCCAACGCTCATCGAGAGAGGCCTGAAAGGAATGATCGGGAAAGGAATGCGATCCGAAGCGGTGAAGGAGGCGATGAAAAAGTTTAAAGCAGTCTATTTTTCCGGAACAGGAGGGGCCGGGGCCCTCTTGGGCAAACGGGTGAAAAAGGCCGAGATCGTCGCTTATGAAGATCTGGGTCCCGAGGCGATTCGGAGGTTGGAAGTAGAGGACTTCCCTGTGATTGTCGTCAATGATGTAAGGGGAAATGACCTGTATATTGAGGGTGAGAAAAAATACCGGAAAGAATAAGTCCGGGTATTGCACTGAACGGTTTAATAAACTGGTCATTGCGAGGAGTCCCGCTTTGGCGGGACGACGTGGCAATCCCATGAGATTGCTTCACTTCGTTCGCAATGACACGACGCGAATGTCGCCTTATTTGTGGCGTTCCGTATAGGTCAGCAGGCCTGTCTGCTTTTTATCGTTTCATTCTTCAACGGGTGGGGAAAAGCATGGAAAAGATAAATCCTGGGTCATTGAAAGCGTGGGTGATGCTTCCTCGTTTCCAGTTCTTGCCGCTCACGGTCATCCTGGTTTTTTTAGGAACAGCGATTGCCTCCTATGAAGGTTACTTCCATTTCGGTCATTTTCTCTTGGCCATGTTCGGTTCCATCCTGGTTCACATGACCGTCAATGTGATCAATGATTACCACGACTACGTGGATGGAATTGATTTAAACACTCAAAGGACCCCGTTCAGCGGAGGAAGTGGTGTGCTTCCCCTGGATCTTTTGAAGCCCAGACAGGCCTTTTGGTTTGGAACCATCTGTCTGCTCATGGCTATGGTGATCGGGTTCTATTTCGTGATGGTCAAAGGTTGGGTTCTCTTCCCCCTTCTTCTCCTCGCAGGGTTCGCTGCCTACTTCTACAATGTTTACCTTTCCAAATGGTTCATGGGCGAATTTTTTGCAGGCGTCGGCTTTGGCCCCTTACTCGTCCTGGGTTCCTATTATGCACAGACGGGAAGATATAGCTGGGCGGCCCTGGTTGCATCCCTTGCACCAGGGATACTCACATCGAATCTCCTTTTTCTGAATGAATTTCCGGATTGGGAGGCAGACCGGAAAGGGGGGAGAAGGCATTTTGTCATCTCCCTTGGGAAGAAGGATGCGAGTTATCTCTTCGTCGCCTTTCTCATTACCTCTTATCTCTGCATTATCGTCGGAGTTCTGACAAAGATGATGCCGGTACTGACACTCATCGGTTTGGGGACGATCGGGTTTGGGTGGAAGGCCGCCAAAGGGGCTTTGAAATATTATGATAATACTGAAAAACTGGTTCCCGTATTGGGCGCGAATGTCATTACGATCCTTGGAACACAAGCCCTTTTGGCCGTTGGATATGTAATCGCAATGCTGGTATTGTGATAGGAAGGACTGGTAGCGTTCCGGTATATCTCGGAACGAAAAAAACCGCCCTCAGTAAATGAGGGCGCTACCCTGAGGGGAATGATGAAAATCGAACTAACGAGGCAAAACGTACACAATGAATTTACTAAGAAGGTGGAATTGATCAGCGGACAAAACCTATTTGCCTGCTACCAGTGCGGGAATTGCACGGCGGGATGTCCAGTCGCCTTTGCCATGGAGGTGGGGCCACACCAGGTCATTCGGTACACGCTGCTCGGGTTGGAAGAGGAGGCCCTCGGAGTGAATACCTTCTGGCTTTGCGCCTCCTGCCTTCAATGCACGTCGAGGTGCCCCAAGGGAATCGATATTGCCAGGGTGATGGATGCATTGAGAATGGTGGTGTTGAGAAAGAAAGAGAGAAAAGACCACATTCAGATTCTTGAATTTCCAGAAGGATTTTTGGAGAAGCTGCCGCAAATTGCATTCGTCAGCGGTTTTAGAAAATTTTTATCATAACGTAGAGAGACTCCCCTTCCCTGGCGCCTGCCTGCGCGAAGCCGCTTCGGCGAAAGCAGGGGAGGGGACGAAGGGAAGGGGGAGAGTAACTGATTCACCCCCACCCGCACCGTCCCCCATCCACTGGGGAGGGGAAGGTTATCGCGGAGCTTGAAATGGAATATCTCTATTTTCCTGGGTGTACCCTTTATACCCAGGCGAAGAATTTTGATCAGACCGCTCGGAATTGTTCTCTTCTGCTCGGGTTTGAATTAAAGGAGCTCAAGAATTGGACCTGCTGCGGAGCGACCTTTCCTTTGGCTACCGATAACATTATGGCTCTTCTCCCTCCCTCAAGGATTCTGGCAACAGCGAGAGAAGAAGGGACTACCCTGACCACCCTCTGTGCCATCTGCTTTAACGTCATCAAAAGGACGAACCGATTGATTAAAGAAGATGGGGACAAGAGGGATAAGATCAACAACTTTATTGAAAAAAATTACCAGGGAGATCTTCAAATCCTCCACTACTTAGAGATCCTTAAACAAAACGTCGGGTTTTCTCAACTTAAAGAAAAGACGAAGAAGCCGTTGGCGGGACTCAAAGCAGCGGCCTATTATGGATGCATGCTCCTCCGGCCATTTGAGGAGATGGGATTCGATGATAAGGAGAGGCCCACCCTGTTTGAGGATTTTCTTGAAGCATTGGGAGCAAAAGCGGTTGAATTTCCCTATAAGATCGAATGCTGTGGATCCTTTCAATCCGTAGGTTCACCCGATGTGGCGACAGAATGTGCCTATAAAATTCTCGGCTCGGCTCTAAAAAACGGGGCAGAGGCGATGGTTTCCACATGTCCGATGTGCACCTTCAACATCGACCACAAACAGTTTGATATCAAACAGAAATACTCAGATTTCAAACCCATCCCCGTATTCTATTTCACTCAACTGCTCGGAATGGCAATGGGACTCGATTATCAAACTCTCGGATTTGAGCAAAATGCAGTCGATCCTTTGCCTCTCTTGAAAGAGAAAGGGCTTTTATAGACTCCCATTCCGCCCTCCCCCTGGAGGGGAGGGCGAGGGGGCAGGGTAAATGGCGTTGGCTTATGAGTAAAGCGTTCGATGAAAACAGAGAAACCGACGCAGGGACTGCTCATAATGGTTTCATAAAGAGAGCGATGGTGATCGGCGGGGGGATCGCCGGGATCTCTGCATCGATTGACCTGGGAAATGGGGGGTATGAAGTCGTCCTTGTGGAGAAGCTTCCATCCATCGGAGGCCGAATGCTTCAGCTTTCCGAAACCTTTCCCACCCTCGATTGTGCCCAGTGCACCTTAACTCCGAAAACGGTCGAGACGGGCCAGCATCCTCGCATCAGACTTCTTACCTATTCTGAGGTGGACAGTGTTCAAGGAAAGGCCGGAGATTTTAGGGTAAGAATTCGAAGAAAAGCCGCCTATGTCGATTGGGAGAAATGCACAGGCTGCGGCCTCTGTCAACAGAAATGCCCTTCGAAGAACCCATCTGAATTTGATCGGGGCATGGGACTGGGAAAAGCCATCCATACCTTATCGCCCCAGGCCGTTCCGAATAAACCTGTCATCAACCCTGCTCACTGCCGTTATTTTAAAGAAAAGAAATGCAGGGTATGTGAGAAGATCTGCCCGGTGGGAGCCATTGATTACGAGCAGCAGGACCGTTTTGTAGAAGAAAGGGTAGGAGCCATCATTACGGCAGTGGGTTTTGATTTGATCCCTAAAGAAAGTTTTGGTGAGTATGGATATGGTGACGTTCCGGATGTGATCGATGGCCTTGCCTTCGAGAGGCTCAATTCTGCATCTGGACCGACCACGGGGGAGATTCGTAGACCTTCAGACGGCAAAATTCCTAAAGAGGTGGTTTTCATTCAATGTACGGGGTCAAGAGATCCTGAGCGTTACATGCCTTACTGCTCACGGGTTTGCTGCATGTACACGGCCAAGCATGCCCGGCTCTATAAGCATAAGGTCCACGATGGGCAGGCCTATATCTTTTATATGGATATTCGCTCGACAGGAAAAGGGTATGAGGAGTTCATCCAGCAGGGAATGGAAGAAGAAGGGATCCTTTATTTGAGGGGGAGGGTTTCCCGAGTCTTTCGAGATGGAGAGAAGGTGGTCGTCTGGGGTGTGGACACATTGACAGGGAAGAAAGTTGAGATTTCTGCGGATATGGTGGTATTAGCCACAGCGCTTATTCCCCAGAAGGAGTCGAAGGATCTCGCCGGAAAGTTGGGGATCAAAACAGATGAGCACGGTTTCTTAACAGAAGCCCAGAGAAAATTACGGCCTGTTGAAACGGATATCGATGGAATCTATATCGCAGGCTGTGCCCAGGGGCCCAAAGATATTGCCGATGCAGTGGCCCACGCCAATGCCGCAGCGAGCAAGGTGCAAGGGCTGTTCGCAAGACATAGAAACAACAATGGGAATAATGGAATAATGGAATGATGGGTCTTGAGGAATTTGGTTTAGTAATTATTTTTTATGCCTTCCTCAGTATTTCATTATTCCATCATTCCAACATTCCATTGACGAATGAAGGATAAGAAAAGGCCAATTGAGTTTTGAGAGGTTCCATGCGCCGATTGGGAGTCTTTATCTGCCATTGTGGAGTCAATATTGCCGGGAGCGTCGATGTCAAATCGGTCGCCGAAAAGATAGGTGGGGTCGAAGACGTCGCCCACAGCACCGATTACATTTACATGTGCTCTGAACCAGGACAGCAAATGATTCGCGAGGCCGTTCGCGAGAAAGGCTTGGGAGGAGTGGTCGTGGCCTGTTGCTCGCCCAACATGCATGAGAATACCTTTCGGAAGGCCGTCAAATCTCAAAGGATGAATCCCTATCTCTGTGAGATTGCGAATATTCGAGAACAGTGTAGCTGGGTCCATCAGAAGGAGAAGGGTGAAGCGACCCAAAAGGCAGAAGAGATCATCCAGGCCACCCTTGAAAAGGTGAGAAGGAACGAGTCGTTGGAGGCCATTGCCGTGGCCATCGACCGAAAGGTATTGGTGGTCGGCGGGGGAATTGCCGGAATCACTGCCTCCCTCGATCTCGCTGAAGGAGGTTATGACGTCATTCTTGTGGAGAGGGAAGCTGCCCTGGGGGGACACATGGCCCAATTGTCAAGAACCTTTCCGGATCTCGATCCTGCTTCCAGTGGTATCCTCTCAAAAGCATCGGAAGTGGAGAAGCATCCAAAGATCCATCTTCACTGTTATTCTGAATTAGAAGAGGCGAAAGGGTATGTGGGGAATTTCGAGTTGGTGGTCCGTAGAAAAGCCACTTCCGTGGATGGAGGAAAATGCACGGGATGCGGCCTCTGCATAGAGAATTGTCCTGCAGAATATGTTTCGGAGTTTGAGAGGGGGATGGGACTGCGAAAAGCGATTGATACCCTGTACCTTTCGAGTATCCCCAATAAGCCTGTGATCGATCGTGGACATTGCCGATATTTTTTAGATGGAAGTTGTCATCGATGTGAAGAGATTTGTCCTGAGAAGGCCATCGATCTCAAACAGGAAGATGAACGGATTGCAGAGAAGGTGGGAGCCATTGTGGTTGCAACGGGATATGAGCTCTATCCCAAGGAACAATTAGGAGAGTATGGATACGGTGAAATCCCGGACGTGATCGATGGTCTTGCCTTTGAACGAATGCTTTCGCCCGAGGGTCCCACGAAAGGGAAAATCCTTCGGCCTTCTGATGGAAAGGTGCCGAGGGAGATGGTCTTTATACAGTGTGTGGCTTCAAGGGATCCAGACCGGTATATGCCTTACTGCTCGAGGGTTTGCTGTATGTACACGGCCAAGCATGCCAAAATTTATAAGGAACAGGTTCCGGACGGGCAGCCCTATATCTTTTATATGGATATTCGCTCGGACTGTAAAGGCTACGAGGAGTTCCTTCAGAAGACCATTGAGGAGAAAGGGCTTCTCTATCTCAGGGGCCGCGTCTCCAAAGTTTTTCAGGACGATGGAAGGGTGAGGGTATTAGGAGTAGACACGCTGACCGGGAAAATGGTTGAAGTCGCAGCCGATATGGTCGTCCTGGCCACAGCCATGGTTCCGAGCAAAGGAGTAAAAGATTTGGCTGCCAAACTGAGGGCGACCGTGGATCGACATGGTTTCTTGACAGAGGCCCATATCAAGCTCTATCCTGTGGAAAGCTCGACCAAAGGGATCTACCTTGCAGGGTGTGGCCAGAGTCCTAAAGATATTTCAGACACTGTGTCTCAGGCCTCGGCGACGGCCAGTAAAATTCAGGCTTTGCTTTCCGCGGACAAACTTCTTCAAGATCCTTTAATCGCATTTGTCGATGAAGGAATTTGCAGTGGATGTGGAATCTGTGTAGAAATCTGTCCCTATGAAGCAAGAGAGATGGATTCGCATCGCGGAGTTTCAATGGTTCAGAGCGCACTCTGCCAGGGATGCGGGGCTTGCATTGCTTCTTGTCCCAACAATGCCTGTGAGTTGAGAAACGGATCCGCAAACCAGGTCCTTCGGGTGGTCGATACGTTTGCTTCATAAAGCGCTGAGCGTCTGCTGGCGGTAAGTAGGCTTGGGATCTTTTATAATTAAGGAGGAGATAAAGTTGGAAACCGTGACCAGCGTGGGGAAAGTGGATTCCTCTTTCCTAGAAGAGGCAAAACAGAAGAGCGGGGAGGATCTCAGCCTCTGCTATCAGTGCTTGAAGTGTACAGCAGGGTGCCCGACTGCGCCTTATATGGATATTCGGCCTAACAGTATTATCCGGATGATCCAGATGGGGATGAAAAAAGAAGTTTTGGGAAGCAGTGCCATCTGGTTTTGCGTTTACTGTCAGACCTGCGGAACTCGCTGTCCGAATAAGATCCACATTGGAATCCTCATGGATGCCTTAAGGGAGATGGCCATGGAAGAGGGGATTCCGGCAAAAGAGAAGAATATTCATCTCTTCCATGAAGCCTTTATTCAAAGCGTCCGAAGAGGGGGAAGGGCTCATGAGGTAACCATGTTGATGGACTATGTGCTCAGGAGCAGGGACTTGATGACAGATTCACTTATCCCGGGCATCAGGCTCTTTTTGAAGGGCAAATTCCCCTTACTCCCCAGCTTCATCAAGGGGAGACAGGAGATCAAACGAATTTTTGAAAGGTGTGAACGAAAAAAATGAGAAGCCGGAACACTGGAACGGTGGAATATTGGAATAATGTTTTTTTCTGAAAGAAATTGTCATCCGTCGTTCGATTATTCAGTGTTTTTTGACACTATTCCATCATTCCAGAATTTCCTTTTGGAGGCCAAGAATGAGGTTCTCTTACTTTCCAGGCTGTACAGATCACTCGTCGTCTTTGGAATATGGGTTATCAACCCATGAGGTTTTTAAGACCCTGGGGGTGGAGTTGGTAGAGATCGAGGATTGGAACTGTTGTGGAGCTGCAGCGACCCATAGTCTCAATCGTCTCCTTTCTCTCTGTCTTCCAGCCAGGAATATCTCCAAAGCGCAGTCAGCCCAGGCAGGACCTCTGGTCGTTCCCTGTGCCGGGTGTTTTAGCTATCTGAAAAGGACCGAGCATGTCCTTAAAAACAATGAGGCGGAGCGAAAAGAGATTGAAGAGATCGTCGGGTTTACCTACCAGCCTTCTCTTGAAATTTTGGCTTTAATGGATGTCATCCTGAATCGAATTGGCTTGGAGAGAGTTCAAGAAAAGGTGAAGAGGCGTTTAAAAGGATTAAAGGCCGCCTGTTATTATGGATGTGCATTGGTTCGACATCCGAAAATTACTCAGTTGGATGATCCGGAGAATCCTCAATATCTGGACCGGTTGGTGACGGCCCTGGGCGCCCAGCCGGTGGAGTGGTCTTATAAAGTGGATTGTTGCGGTGCGGACTTGGCCATGACTTATGGAAAGGTGGTCAATACGATGGTGGGGAGAATTGTGTCCATGGCCAAGGAAGCAGGGGCTCAATGTATCGTCACCTCTTGCGGCCTCTGCCAGATGAACCTGGAGATGAGGCAGGACCTGGGTCTCCCCGTTTTTTACTTCACTGAATTGATGGGAGTGGCCTTTGATGTTGAAAAGAAAGAGAACTGGTGGAAGAAGCATTTGATTTCTCCAAAGCCACTTCTTGAATCAATGGGGCTGGTATAGAATAATTCCCCTTTTTTGTAGGGAACGGTTTTAAACCGTTCCCTACGGGGCTGGGAGATTTGAGAGGAAAACAATGGGACAAGGCAAAACAAGAGGTGACAAATCATCGGCGTTGGTGATTGGTGCAGGCATTGCTGGAATGCAATCTGCACTTCTGTTAGCAGAGATGGGAACAAAGGTTTTTCTCTTAGAGCAGGGACCGGCGATTGGAGGTTATTTCCCGTTGCTGGATAAGACCTTTCCCACCAACTCCTGTGGAGTCTGCTTCATGAGCCCCACTCCTCCTGCCTTCTGCCCTATTTATGAATGTCATCTTCATGACAATATCGAATTGTTGCCCTATTCAGAAGTGGTGAAGGTGGAGGGGCAAGGGGGAGATTTCAATGTCGCCGTCGTCCGGAAGCCTCGGTTCGTTGATCCAAAACGCTGCACCCTTTGTGAAGCCTGTATAAAGGCTTGTCCCGTGGAGGTGGAGAGAGAATTTGGGGGTGGTTTGGAGAGACGAAAGGCGATCTACTTTCCCTATCCTCAGGCCATCCCGCACAGCTTCGTGATTGATCCAAGAACCTGTACCCGATGTGGAGAATGTGTGAAGGTCTGTAGCCCCGGGGCGATCGATCTCAATATGAAAGAAGAACATGAGACGATCGAGGCTGGAGCCATCCTTTTGGGGTACGGGTTTGAGCCCTTTCTGGCGCAGAGAAAAGGGGAGTATGGCTTTGGTAGATACGAGAATGTGATGACGAGCATTCAGTTTGAGAGATTGCTCTCCACATCGAGTCCGACACAGGGGCTGCCCATTCGGGTTTCCGACGGGAAAAGGATGGAGAGGATTGCGTTCATCCAGTGCGTGGGGTCAAGGGATCCCTCCTGCGGTCAGGATCACTGTTCCACCATTTGCTGCATGTACGCTACTAAACAGGCCATGATTGCAAAAGACAGGTCCCCCGGTCTTGGAGTAGCCTTCTTCTACATGGATATTCGACCGATGGGGAAGGATTACGAACGATATTATGAGAGGGCAAAGACCGAGTACGGGATTGAATATATCCGGAGTGCCATCTCCTCGATCAAAGAACTTCAGCAGACGAAAAATCTTCTGATCACCCATGTCAAAGAGGACGGGACCTTTGAAGAGAGGGAGTTCGATGCCGTCGTCCTTTCCTTGGGTTTTACCCCACCGCAGACCATAAAAGATTCAGCCCAAAAAATGGGTCTCCGATTGAATCAACAAGGGTTTTGCCAGACGGACGAGTTCAATCCTGCTCAAACCTCCGTGAGCGGAATTTTTGTGGGAGGGGCATTTCGGGGCCCCAGGGATATTCCTGAGACGGTTGTAGAAGGGTCGAGTGCTGCGGCATTGGCTGCATCCTTTCTCGTCCCCAATCGTCTTCCTCAGCCTCTCAAAGAGTATCCCATGGAAGGGGCTTTGGGTGACGAGATTCCAAAAATAGGGGTCTTCCTCTGCCATTGCGGTGAGGAGTTGAAGAAGAGCCTATTTATTTCTGACCTCGTCAGCGGGGCAAAGCAGCTGAGGGAGGTGGTCCATGTTGAAGAGTTCGGTTTGGCTTGCCTTCCAGAAGATTTGGATCTCATCAAAAAGAGGATTGGGGAACAGGGTCTCAACCGAATCGTCATCGCCGGTTGTTCCCATCGGGAGATTCGAGGAGCTATGGAGGAGATGGCAAAAGGAATGGGTTTCAATCCCTACCTCATCGAATATGCCAACATAAGGGAACAATGTGCCTTTGTCCATTTAGATTACCCCAAATTGGCCACAGAGAAGGCGATGGCTCTCATCAAGATGGCTGTGGAAAAGGCGAAGCGATTTCAACCCATTCGAAAAGGGAAACAGAAGATCGATAAAAAGGGATTGGTGGTAGGCGGAGGCCTCGCCGGCATGACGGCATCCCTGCAGCTGGCTCGGCAGGGATACGAGATTCATTTGATCGAGAAAGAGAAAGAACTGGGAGGGAACTTAAAGGAATCCTTCTATACGTTGAAGGGATCAAATCCCCAAGACCTTTTAAATAAACTCATTAAACAGGTGGAAGGCAATGACTCCATCCACCTCTATTCCGAGACAGAGGTTCTTGGATTCGAAAAGAAAAATGGGCACTATCAAACAAAGATTCGTCATCGGGATGAGGAGAAGATCATTGACCACGGGGCATTAATCCTGGCCACCGGTGGGAAAGAAGTGATTCCCAAAGAATACCTTTATGGAGAAGACACCCGGGTCATGACCCAAAGACAGTTGGAGAGGATGATCCATTCAAATGATAAAAGTTTAAAGGATATTCATTCGTTGGTGATGATTCAATGTGTCGGTTCCAGAGATGAAGACCATCCCTATTGCAGTCGCATTTGTTGCGGGCATGCAGTGAAGAATGCTTTGAAGTTAAAGGAAAAAGATCCAGGGATGAATATCTACGTGCTCTACCGAGATGTGAGGACCTACGGATTTTATGAGACCTATTACCACGAGGCGAGAGAGAAGGGTGTGATCTTCATTCGATATGACCTGGAGAATAAACCGAAGGTTGATCTCCAGGAAGGAAGCCTTCAGGTCTCCCTGTTCGATCCTGCGATGAATGGTCCGATCGTTCTCCCGGCCGATCGTGTCATCCTGAGCGCTGGCATCGAGTCCAGTGACCATCAGGAGTTGGCGAGAATTTTCGATGTGGATTTGAATCCGGATGGTTTTTTCATGGAGGCCAATCCCAAATCGGCTCCTCTTGATTCGGTGGACCGTGGAAAATTCTTCTGTGGCCTCTGCCATTCCCCTAATTTTATTGAAGATACCATCTCCCAGGGAAATGCCGCTGCTGCCAGAGCGGGTGCACTTCTGGCCAAGGAGGCTGTGGAAGAAAAGGCCTATTTGGCCTATGTAATTAAGAGGCTCTGCTGCGGGTGTGGCCTATGTGTCAGCGTTTGCCCGTATGATGCCAGAGTCTTGAATGAAGAGGAAGGTAAGGCTGAAGTGATTGGTTCGCTCTGTCAGGGGTGCGGCTCCTGCGTCATCGCTTGCCGGAATGGAGCCTCCCAGCAGCGTAACTTTGAGAAAGATTTGAATCTGGCTGCCCTGGATGCGGTCATTGATTAGAGACTCGCATAGGGCAGAGCGCATGGGGCATAGCGTAACCCGAAATAATAAAACAATTTTCAAAAATAAGTTCTTATACTCTATGCGCTATGCTCTCTGCTCCATGCGATCATTTGAAACAGGAGGTAGGACATGGCTGAGTTTGAACCGAGGATTGTAGCCTTTTTATGCCACTGGTGCACTTATACGGGAGCGGATCTCGCCGGGACGACTCGACAACAGTATCCTCCCAATATCCGCGTTATCCATTTGATGTGCTCGGGAGCTGTGGACTCCATCTATGTGCTCAAAGCCCTTATTGACGGGGCGGATGGCGTGTTGATCGGTGGTTGCCATCCAGGAGACTGTCATTATCAGACAGGAAATTACAAGGCCCGGAGAAGAGTTGCCATTCTAAAAGGCATCCTTCAACAAATGGGTTATACGGATGATCGAATCTGGCTCAAGTGGATCAGTGCCAGTGAAGGAAAACTCTATGCAGACACGGTGACCAAGATGGTAGATGAATTAAAGAAGATGGGTCCAAACCCAATGAAACAACTCTGGAACGCCTAACTCACTTTTTCCCTCCCCCTTGATGGGGGAGGAGACTTTGAGGGTGGTTTTATTATACGAAAGGAGAATGACCGGACATGGCGAAGAAGGCAGCGGTTAAAGTGATCGATGGAAAAACAGATGAGGCGATCATTGGCTTTTTGAAATCCCTTTTAAAAGAGGGAATGGTAGATGCGATTCTTATACCCAAACCCCTCCCTTCACAGGATGGTTTCGTACAAACATTAATTCGAGATCCAGAAAAGTTAAATGGAGTGTGTGTCCTTTCACCCACCATGCCCGTTCAGTCTGCGAGGGTCATCTCCAATCTCAGTGTTAAAAATCTGGGGAAGAAAGTCGCTGCCGTATTAAAAGCCTGTGAGATACGGGCCGCTGTTGAATTGGCAAAATTTCTCCAGGTCAAACTGGACAACGTATGTTTTATCGGTATCGATTGCCCTGGAACCTTTGAGGTAGCCGATTATGCAAAGATGGTACAGGAGGGAAAAGGAGGGGGGGCTTTGGCAAAAGAGTTGCTCAAAGGCATGGAGAAGGGTGAAATCTCCCCGCCCGCTGGGTATGCTTTCCGGACCGCTTGTCAGATGTGTGAATATCCTGTCCCTCAAGCGGATATCCGTCTTAAGCTTTTTGGCTACCAGGGAGATCAAGCGATCGGCATTGAGATCGGGGATAAATTGGAAAAGGAGATCGAAGAGAAGGGGATCTTTTCTTTTTTAGAAAGTGAACCGGCTTCGAGGAGCGAGGTGGTTAATAAAGTCATCGCTGAGAGGACAAAGAAGCGAGATGCCCTTTTCCAGGAATTCAAAGGTATGGCCAAAGATCTTCAAGCCTTTTTAGACCGTTTTTCCACCTGTATTCGTTGCCACAATTGTATGGTGGCCTGTCCGATTTGTTATTGTAAAGAGTGTGTTTTCAAGACGGCGGTCTTTGAGCACGATGGAGATCAATTCCTAAGGTGGGCCGATCGAAAGGGTGAAATCCGAATGCCAACCGACACGCTCATCTTCCATCTCATCCGGATGTCCCACATGGTGACTTCTTGCATCGGCTGCGGACTTTGTGACAGTGCCTGCCCGAGCCGATTGCCTGTCGCCACACTCTTTCGGAGTGTGGGAGATAAAATTCAGAAGATGCTCAATTATATTCCGGGAAAAGATGTAAAAGAGGTACCCCCTGTGGCCACCTTCAAAGAAGACGAATTGAAGATTGAATCTGGAGCCCTATAATTAATCCCCCACAAATTTCCCTCTCCCCTGGCGGGAGAGGGTTGGGGTGAGGGGGATCGGTGGGGAGAAAAATGTAGCGTTCCGGAGAGAGTCGGAACGTTAAGGAGAAGATCGATGGCAGCAGAAGAGAAAAAGAGAGAGGATTTGATTCCTATTTTCATCATGGGGAAGCGGTATGAGGTCCCTTCCTCCCTTACCATTCAAAAGGCATTGGAGTATGCGGGATATCAATTGGTCCGGGGATGCGGATGCCGGGGAGGGATATGCGGGGCTTGCGGGACGGTCTATCGGTTTCCAGGAAGTTATAAGATTGAAGTAGGGCTGGCTTGCCAGACCATGGTTCAGCCGAATATGTATCTTGCACAATTACCCTTTTTTCCGGCCACCAAAACCGTCTATGACATCGAGAAGGTAAAACCCACTATCGAGACACTGGTGAAGGCCTATCCGGAATTGTTGAGATGTCTCCAGTGTAATACCTGTACGAAGTCCTGCCCGATGGACATTGAGGTCATGGATTACATCGCCGCAGCGATGAGGGGAGACGTTGCACGGTTAGCGGAGCTCTCCTTTGATTGTGTGATGTGCGGCCTCTGTACTTCCCGCTGTCCTGCAGAAATCTGTCAATACAATATCGCCATCCTGGGAAGAAGGCTTTATGCTAAATATGTTGCCCAGAAGGCCGAGCATCTGGCTGCCATGGTGAAAATGGTTGAAACGGACAGATATGAACCGATGTTAAAGGAATTGATGGATACGGATGAGGATACTTTAAAGAAACTGTATACGGCGAGAGAGACTGAACCGGAGCAGGCTGACGAGTATTGGACCCCAAAAGATAAAACGTACCTATAAATAAAGCATGGAGCAGAGGGCATAGGGTAGTGATAATCTTTTGGCTCTATGCTCTTTGCTCTATGCCCTATGCCGGATAGAAGTTGGAGGAATCATGCCATACACAAGGGAATTGAAAGAACTGATCAAAAAGGTTGAGGCAACACGACCTGGACGAGTCGAAAAAAAGAAGAGGGGAGAAGAGTTTCATCTTCTCTCTTTGAAAGAGAGGCAGGAACGACTGGAGAAATACCATCCCGATTTCAAGGCGGGATCAAAGAGGGAGATCCGGGTCGGCCCCAGTAAAGGCTACGCTATCTCTCCTGAGATCGTGGATCTTCTCGAAGCCAGAAGCAGACTGAACCCTGATTTGATCGATTTAAACAAAATTGCGTACGAGACGGATGTCCTCATCATTGGCGGAGGAGGAGCAGGGACAGCGGCTGCACTGATGGTCCAGGAACATGGCGTGCGGGTGACGATTGCGACTAAGCTCAGGCACGGTGATGCAAATACGATGATGGCCGAAGGGGGAATTCAGGCAGCCTCCAAGGGAGAGAAGGATTCACCCTACTTCCATTACCTTGATGTGTTGGGCGGAGGCCATTTTAAGAATGTTCCGGAACTGGCCTGCACCCTTGTGACAGAGGCCCCGAAGATACATGCCTGGCTCGAAAACCTCGGGTGTATGTTTACAAAATTCCCGGATGGCCGTTTGAAAGCGCTTCATGGGGGAGGTACCTGCCGGAAACGGATGCACTATGCGGCGGACATTACGGGTGCAGAAATCATGCGAACCCTAAGGGATGAAGCAAGGAACCGAGTTCAGGACATCAAGGTCCTTGAATTTTCTCCAGCCGTAGAGTTGATCTTGAATGAGCACGGCCATTGTGCCGGCGCCGTCCTTTATAACCTCGAGACAGAAGAGTATTTTGTGGTCAAGGCAAAGGCAGTGGTGATGGCGACGGGTGGTTCGGGAAGACTCCACATTCAAGGATTCATGACCACCAATCATTATGGCGCGACGGGAGACGGTCTTGTGATGGGTTACCGGGCGGGAGTGAAGGTCTGTTTTCTCCACACGGTTCAGTACCATCCCACAGGGGTTGCCTTTCCGGAGCAGGCGGAAGGTATTCTGATCACAGAGAAGTTCAGGGGAGCAGGCGCCAATGTGCTGAATATCGATGGTGAACAGTTCGTCAACGAACGGGAACCGAGGGACATAGAATCCTCATGCTTTATCCGGGAATGCACGCAGGTCGGGAAGGGAATCCCAACTCCCGCCGGAAAAATGGGGATATGGTTGGATTCCCCGATGATCGACATGCTGATGGGCGAAGGGGCCGTCAAGCGCGAGTTCCCCGGCAAATATATTCTTCTGAAGCGCTTCGGCATCGACATCTCGAAGGAGCCCATGCTGGTTTACCCAACCCTCCACTACCAGAATGGCGGATTGGAATACAATAACAGGTGCGAAACCTCCATCCCGGGGCTTTTTTCCTCAGGCGAGGTTTCGGGAGGAGTCCATGGCGAAAACCGGCTGATGGGAAACTCCCTACTTGATGTCTGCGTCTTTGGAAGAATCGGAGGAGTGAGTGCGGCACTCTATGTCAAGGAGAAGGCAAAAGACGGGAGGCTAACCTTGGATCATGTCCGGAGATATCACAAGGAGTTGGAGGAGGCAGGGATCATCACAGACCGCGTGGCGCCGATGTTGCTCCCCGATTATTCCAATCCAAAAGTTCGGGAGCGTCAGCTGACCGCCCATTATGTGGGGACCATCCGGTAATCTCCCCTCCTAAGAAAAGAAGGGGAAAAATCCCTTTCACGAAATTAAAAAATCCCCCTTTGGTAAAGGGGGATATAGGGGGATTTTTTAAGGTGCTGCATCGGTATTCCTATATGTTGGAAGGCAGGCATGGCCGATGTACTTTTTCTTTCTCGCCGTTATCTGTTGCGGGATCATGGAGAGTTGAGGAAGAATCCTTGAAAAAAATTTAGCTTGGTTGAGTTTATTATTTGTCAAGACCAGTCATAAAAGAAATGATTGGCGACTTGGACCTATCCTTGGTTACGTATAGCACCTACAACTGTTCATATGATTCATGGCCTAAGAGTTTAGGATTACGGATAGAAATGAAGCATACCGCTTATGGAACCCTTCCGATTATCTTGGATAGTGTCTTGCTCAGGTCCCCAATCCTCTAGGGCTTAGTTAAACCCCCTCAAAACCTTATCGCTCAAATTCCAACAGGATCTGATTGTTAGAGTAATTACTCGAGACAATTGCTTATACATCCGGATCAATCTCAAACAATCGTTTGGTCACCTTGCCGCCACCCATCCCACGACGAACCGTCAAATCCGGAATGACCACATCAACCGGCTCGCCACATCCCCTCGCCATTCTTATTTTATCTTGACAAAGAATTGACGCTTTGCGTATGATGAAGACGCCTCTGATTATGGAAGAGTTAAAATCCACGGTATGTGTTGCATGCAGTAGGATATGAGGACGCAGGGGGGATCTGGCATACTTTCCAAAAAGCTTCAATTTGCAGTAATATTATTGAGGGTGTCATTCCATAAAAATTTCAATATAAGGAGGTTGCTGAAATGAAAATTTGTTCCAAAGGGATCATCACATTAACAGTCGTGTTCGCTATGGTGCTAGTCTCCCTCGGTAGTGTTCGTATCGCAGAGGCTGTGGACCTCGTCTTGTATAACGGTAAGATTGTAACCGTAGACAAGAAGTTCTCCATTGCTGAAGCAGTTGCTATCAGTAACGGCAAATTTGTTAAGGTAGGAAAAAATGCTGAAATCCGTGCTTTGGCAAGCCCAAAAACCAAACAGATTAATCTCAAGGGGAAAATGGTGACACCCGGCTTCATCGATTCCCACCCTCATTTGATTCATTTCGGAAAAAGGGCAACAGATGTGGTTGTTAATCTTGAGGGACTCGACTCCATCGTGGCAATCAAGCAACGCATCGCTGAGCGGGTGCAAAAAACGCCACCAGGTCAATGGGTGGCCTGTACACCGGTAGGCACACCACCTGATTATTTTCATCTCCCTGAACAATTTAAGGAGAAGAGATGGCCCACGCGCTGGGATTTAGACGAGGTTGCGCCTAATAACCCTGTCTTTATTGGTGCCCCCGCTACCTATTGTCCACATCCCGGAATAATGAATAGTTATGCCCTTAAGGTAATGGGGGTAACAAAGGATACACCGGACGAACCGGGCGGTGTTCGGATACAGAAAGACCCGCAGACAGGTGAACCAAATGGACTGCTCGATGAGATGCACATATATAACCTTAATCCTTTCAGGATGAAGCTTGTGAGAATGCTCCCACGACCAACGTTCGAGCAAATGGTCGGCGGTGTAAAGAACATAATGAAGAAATATAATGCCACTGGCGTTACAGCAGTGTACGAAGGGCATTACACGATTGCTGAGGATTGGGCCCTGTACAAAACGCTATGGGACAGGAACGAGCTTAATCTCAGGGTCTACTTTACCTTCGAGGAGCCCTTGAGGAAATCGGTAGAAGAGATTGAGAGGTGGATGAAAGAGTCTGGTCATAATACAGGGAAAGGTTTTGGAGATGACCTGCTGATGATCGGTGGTGCTACCATATCCATTGATAATGCTGTACAGCAAGGTTTGGCACTTTTCAACAAGCCATATATTGGCCCCTATGGAGAAACGACATCTGGTGTGCAGATAATCCCTACGGATAAGGCGAAAAAAATTGCACAGCTTGCAGCCATGTATAATATTCGTCTCAACTTCCAGGTTTGTGGTGACAAAGCTGGTGATATAGCTCTGGAAGCCTTTGAAGAGGCAAACAAGACAATTCCAATAAAGGACAGACGATGGTTACTCCAGCACATGCAGCACCCCACCGATGGCAATATTGATAAGTGCAAGGAATTAGGTGTTGTTGTCACCACCTTCACAGGTTCTGAGTATACGAAAGGAGAAGAGATTTTTGTGAAAAGATTGGGTGGTGGACATTATATTGACAAGGTCATGCCGTTGAGGTTATGGATAGACAAAGGGGTCCCCATTGCCCAGAGCACAGACGGAGCCCATTACGATGCAATGTTTACTCTCTGGAATTCATTAAAAAGGACGGATGGCCGTACTGGCAAGAGCCTTATGAACAAATATAAGCAGATTACGCGGGAAGAAGCACTGAAGCTCTATACCATAAACAGTGCGTATGTAATCTTCATGGAGGATAAGATAGGCTCCATTGAACCCGGTAAACTGGCGGATCTGGTGATTCTGAACCGGGACATCCTCAAGTGTTCGATCGATGATATCCTCACCACGAAGGCTCTCTGTACCATGGTTGGCGGAAAGGCAGTACACGGTTCTTTGGATGCATTGCGCTGATCTCAATTAAAAGGATGACATAGCCTGATATACAGATCAGGCTATTCTGGTTATCAAGACCATCAAAGGCCGGAGGGGGAGGGGAGCCCCTTTCCGGCCTTTTCTTTACATAGCCTCATTTTTTCCGGTATGAGAGTTCTCTGACGCTCTTTGATTCAGTTCAAGAGGCACGGTCAAGGCTTGAGCAGAAAGCTTCCGATGCCCCTCTCCTTCAGTGTCTTATATTGAGGGACATTCTCAACCTCTACCTTTTTGTCAGGATGGAGTTCCGACAGTATTTGGATCAGTGCGACGGATGCCGTAATGTGGCGGCCAACCCTTTCCTCGATTGGATATCCACCCTTCCCATATGCGGCATAGAGGAGTCTTTTGTCGTCGGCTTTTTTAAAGAAATCATCCTTCCCTATGAGGATGAGGTCCTGATCGACCCGGCCATGGAGTTTATCCAGAGCAGGATTGGCTGTCTCCATCAATATTGGGATGGTATTGGTGTGATCTCCCAGTTCCCTATGTGTCATGCCGCGGAGCTTCTTGGGGGACGGCTCAAGCCGGATTTTAATCCCCTGAGCCCCGAGGTTCAGGACCGCAATTGCGGCAATCTCGGCTGCCCGTTCATGGGCAATAATACAATTAACGATGGGGTTCATGGGTCTTGCTTCATGCAGGTCGATGGTCATCGTAGCCCTTTCTTTTCTCACCAATTCAGAGAGGGCATAGGCCAGTTTTTCCGTAAAGCCTCCATCTGGTCGACCGGGGAAGGCACGATCAAGGTTTCGTACCTCAAAATCTGCCTGAAGATCGCCACTCGGGTAATGAACATATATTTCGGGGTCCGGCCACTGATGGACGGGATTGGTCAAACGGTCCCCAAATCGGAACCGCCGGCTTCCCCAGGGTGTCTTGATCGTTATTCGATTGGGGTAACCCTCCGAAGGGGCATTGTTTGAGAAGCCGCTTTCATTGCAGCGTGGAACTACTATGACTCGTCCTGTCTTTACAGTCGCATTCTCGACGAGCAAGACAGCGCTCATTACACCAGACATTTCAATCGCATGGACACCGCCGAAGATCACTACTGTGCCTCCGGGTTCCTTTCCCTCAAGAAAATAGACATCCGTATCAGCTATGGTGTTTTCTATTTTTGGAAAGTAATCACTCAATTTTGCCACCTTCGTAACCCCAGGTCCTCTTACGATGGGCTCCCTTTCGTAAAGAGACAGGAATTGTTTGCCGGTCATAACGGCCATAAAGATCACCAAAACAAGCAGAATAATTGAAATGATTTTGGAAGACATAAGGTAAACCTCTTCTCTATTTAATCAGAAGCACGCGAAGGATAAAAGGGATAAACAAGAAGGCGCAAAGGATTTTGCTCTTGAGATCCTTCATAGAAAACAGGTGCAGGATTGCCATGAACACAAAATACGCACAAATAATTCTATAGATGGTGAGTACCATTGGCATTACCTCTCTATCAGGTTAGAAACGCAGGAAGCGCATCGGATCCGCAAAGATGACCAACAGAGTTCCTACGACAAGCATGGCCAGAAGAGGAACAATACTGACCTTAAAAACATCCATATATGCCCCTTTGTATCCCGCCACTATGGCAGCAGGCTTCCCAAGCACAGCCGTGGGAGGGACCAGATTTCCCACAACTGCTATGAGGGTCAAGCCGACAGTTGCGATGATAGGGTCCCGTCCCAGGAGGGCCAGCATAAAGGGGACACCAAAAACCGATGCGGCACCGAATGATGTTAGAATACCCGAAAAAAGCGGCAAAGCCACAAAAATGGCAGCATAAAGCATGACATCTGGCACAGTAATTGCGGTGAGAACAAATAGCCCCCTCACACCAGTGAGCGACAAGATCTGGACCAAGGCCCCGATTACCAGGAGAATTGTATTGATGGTAAAGGTATCTTCGAAAGCTTCCCTGGAGACCTGGAGGAAATTTACCTTCCCTGCCACGAGAAGTGCCACTACTGTGCCGATAACGAACATCAATGGAACGCCTAGGTGGGGAAAGAAATGAGGAAATGCCCTTGAGCTAAGCATGCTACCAATAACGACAATCAAGGGAAGGTAAACCCGTACACCTCTCATCTTTTCAGGAATAGGGGGGAGCATCTTAAGAATGTGCTCTGCGTTGATGGGGCCGGAGATATGCTTCGCGCAAAGAAAGAGCGCTGTAAACACAGATACGGGTATTGTCACGATCAGGAGTGGCATCATGAATCCCATGTAGGGCATATTAATCCCAGCAGCAATGATCATAGCCGGAACGTTGACCGGAGGAGCAAAAACCCCTAAGGTACCACCAAACGCAATGAAGGCCGCTATCTTCACGAGAGGGACACCCATTCTCAGGAGGACAGAAGAGACCATCGCACCGAAGGCGAAAATACCATCCGCACCGGGACCAGTGAAAGCCGGCGGAAGCATGATAAGAAACATCAAAAGAACCACGAGGAATTTCGGCCTGCGGTAAAAGTGGACGATTACATCCCGCACCAAGGCGTCCAGGCCTCCTGACAACTTTTGGACGTAGATGAACACCGTTGCAGTATAGATTATTAGAATGATATTAAGGAACGTGAACGATCCCTCAATGATGTGCCGACTGACATCAACAAGACCGTATCCGGAGACTATCCCCCCCACGATAGCAGCAAGAAGCATTGCAAGTTGATTGCCTATCTTCAGAAATTTGAAGGAGAGGGCATATGTTGCGGTAATGACCAAAAAGATAATAAATACCTGCCAGGTTTGAGTCAACTGAGAAAGCGCTCTCCCTCCTTCCACTTGAGTTGTAAGACACGATAGAAAATAATTACTTAACCAGAAAGATTTTTTTCATCAAATCTGCTAATTCAGTCGTATCCTTAACTACAAACAAAGGAATCTTTTTCTCCTTGGATAACTTGGAAAAGTAATCGTCCCTGTTGCCGTCTTCAGTCACAATAAGGTAATCTGATCTCGGCGCAACTGCTTCGATGAATCTGACAGAAAGAGGGCCTCTTCGCGCCTCACCTCCGATGTGCATTCCAACAACTCCAGTTTTCTGGCTCTTTGCTTTATTGACAACATTCTTTACTCGCTCCAATTCGTCCCTCTCGTCGATACCTGCCTCTCCAAGCCCCTTCGCGCTGCCTCCCATAATCACCATCAGGGTTTTAAAGTCTTTAATGGCATCGGCCCTGACCAGGGGATTATAGGAAACCTTAATCTTATTACGACCGCACAGGACCTTCATCATGAAGGTATCCGGACTCTGGCCGGAGGAGGTAATCATGGCTGGGAGTTTTGCTTCCGGAATCTTCTGGGCCAGGAGGGGTCCTGCACCCAATCCTATCAGAAACAGCGAGACGAGCAATACGGACGCACAACCTCTTGCAATTCCTTTTGGGATCATCACCACTCCATCTCCTTTCAGTGAAGAATAAGATCTTTATTTACTTTTTGACATCCCAGATGGGCGGATATTTTAATTTGCCGCTCATCTCCTCGCCACCACTCCAACCCACGGCTGTCCCATCCCCTCTCCAGCAGACTCCTCCATAAATGAGTTTCGTCTTCGGATCAACAAGGCCGGAGGTGAGTCCCCATGCCACATTACGAACCCGCTTAATGATGTACCCGTTCTCCTCCAGTAGCGAGGTGACTTCCACAGGGATTCCCTCCTCTACATTCAGTTCACCGAGCATCATGGTCCATATTCTCGGAGCCTCCACTGCCTGCTGAAGGGTCATGTCATGGTCGATCACGTTGATGATTGCCTGCATCACAGTACTGAAGATGCGGAGGCCCCCATGGGTCCCGGCGGCCATAAAAGGCTTACCGTCCTTTAAGACTATGGTTGGAGCCATACTGCTCAACACCCTCTTTCTCGGGGCAATGGCATTGGCCTTCTCAAACTTTGGTCTTGGGTCGGGGTCAAAAAGGGCCATACAGTTGTTTAAAACCATACCACTGCCGGGAACCTGTCCTGGAACAATAATCCCAGCTCCGTAGGGTTCATTCACTGTCTGGGTCATGGTAATGACATTCCCCTCGCGGTCGATCGATACCCCGTTCGTCGTATTCGCGGCATCAAAGAGGGCAAGGCGAATGGGCTCATCGATCATTGACTGAGAAGAAAAAACCCCTGGTTTGTATGTTCCTGGTTTCAAAATCTGAATCTCTTTCCTGCGCTTTGCCGCATACTCTTTTGAGATGAGTTCCTTGATTGGAGGCGGAGCATATTTATAGGAAGGATCAATGGGGCCGTATTCCGGGTCCCCCATGTAAGTGTTCCTGTCCACCCAGGCGATTTTCATGGCTTCTGCCAACAGGGAAATGGTCTGAGGGGTGCCGAAGCCAAGGGCCTTGAGGTCAAATCCCTCCAGAATATTCAACATCTGGATGATGTGGGTCCCCCCGGAACTTCCCAGCGGCATGGCGACGATCTCATATCCTCTGTATGTGCCCCGAACGGCCTCTCGTAAGCGGAGCCCCTGATTGAGAGAGAGATCATCGAGGCTCTTTCCGTAGTACCATGCCATATCTTCCATGCTGATTATTCCGCTGTTTGCCTGGAGGTAAGATATGATATTTTTTGCGATATCTCCCTTGTAGAACCTTGTTCCGGCAGCTTCTAACTGTTCATCGAAGGAGGCTCCTGGAGGGGCTGCATCAGCAATGGCCTCAAGGGTAACTGCATAGCCGGATCTCTTTATAACGCTTCCTGCTGTGATAGGTTTTCCATCCGGCATAAATTCCTGTAAAAACCCGGGGAACTTGACATATGGTTTTCCGAAGGTTTTGCTGTACCTTTCTGCTGTTGGCGTAAACTTGACTCCGTTCTTCGCGTAATCAATCGCCGGCTGGATAATCTCTCTTAAACTGAGCTTTCGGCTTCCATAATTCTTGAGCGCCCAGAGCCAGGCCTTCATATTTCCTGGGACGGCGATAGCCTTGGCCCCCACTTTATTCTCGTCCTCGGCAGTTTTATGCATGGACATGGCCTGCCTTTCCTCATCATCTGGATAAGCAAGTTTGAACATGTTGGGGGTAGCCGCTGCTGGTGCCACCACATAATTGTCCAACGTAACCGATTTTCCATCCTTCGTGTAAATGTTTATGAATCCAGCCCCAAAGGGTGTTACCATCCAGGGCTCAGCCACAGAAATGGCGAAAAAACTTGCGATCACTGCATCAATCGCATTTCCCCCTTTAATCAATATTTGTGCCCCTGCCGCCGAAGACAGTGGATGGTCCGAGGCGACAATCCCATTCTGAGCTACTACTGCCTGATGGTACGTTCCCAGGCTCTTGAATTTCTGAACTGCTGCCTTCCAGGCATCTGGATCTGCAGAAAAGGCACTTGTGCTAAGAAAGAGTGTAAAAGAGATTAAAAATGCTGACAACACGATTCTCCTCATTTTTCTTCTACTCATATATAGTCCTCCTTCCCATATGGTATACTCATTGAACTATCGCGATGCTTTGCAAACCTCATGGTTGTTGTAAATTAAGTGGGCATTAAATCTAAGAAGGATTGAGTTTCATAAGAGACCACTCCTGAGAATGAAACGTGTTTTATATATCCCATTTTGAAAGTTTTTTGTCAACAAAATATTAGGTGACAGACTTCGAAATATAGTACAAAATTGCTTGATATTACCGAGGGGTCCAATTCATGTTATTTATTCTGATAGCTTTTATCGTCGTTGCCTGTCTTGTAGTGGAGTGGATTCTTCATACCAGAAGATTGCAGAAAATCCCCCTCCGCATTCACGTCAACGGAACTCGCGGAAAGTCGAGTGTTGTCCGAATGATCTCAGAAGCTTTAAGGGCCGCTGGCATCCAGACGCTGGCTAAAACCACAGGAAACCAGACTGTCTTGATTTATCCAGATGGCCATGAGGAGATTATCCGGAGACGGGGCCCTTCACGAATTCAGGAGCAGATAGGGTTTGTAAGAAAGGCCGCGGCTCTGCATTCAGAAGCAATCGTGGTGGAATGTATGGCCATTGAACCGAGCCTGCAATTTGTTTCCGAGACGAAGATGATAAGAGCCGCCATAGGTGTGATCACTAATGTGAGGCAGGACCACCTTGAAGTGATGGGGGATACCTTAGATGATATTGCTGAATCATTAAGTCTTACTATCCCGAAGAATGGAAAACTCGTTACGGGGGACCAGCGATATTACGAGTTTTTCAAGGTAAGGGCAGACGAAAAGAATACGGAAGTCCTCCTCGTTGACAGACCGGATCCGAAAATCCATGTGGATTTCCCCAACGTCCTGGATGAGAATCTCCTTATTACAGAAAAAGTTTGTTCCTTGCTAAGAGAGATGGGCTATACCATCCCTCATTCTGTAACTGATCGTCTTTCGGTGCCCAATGTTCCACAGGTACACCAGTTGCGGATGGGAGGTAGAACTGTGCATTTTATCGATGCTTTTTCGGCAAATGATATCGATTCCACCATGACTATTCAAAATCTGTTGTTAAAGGAGCCACCATGTCCCAGACCATTTATCGCCCTATTGAATAATCGAGCGGACCGACCTCTTCGGATGCGCTCTTTTGCTTCTTTTCTAGGCAGTGACCCTCTCTATGATTACATCATGTTAATTGGAGACAACCGGTGGCTGGCGCAGAGATACATTGCACGAAAGCGGAGAAAAAACTCTGCTGTAATGCTCAATAGACGAGATCCAGAACGTTTGCTAGAAGAAATATTTCAGAGGATCTCTCTTTCGGAGTTTACGATCGTAGGGATGGGTAATTATAAGGGATCTGGTGAACTATTCTGTCGTATGTTCAAAGACGGGGGTGAAAAGAAATGCTGATAGAATCGATCGCTATAGGGCTTTTATTTGGCTTTGTTTTTTATGAATGGATTGGGTTTTCGGTGGGTGGTTTTGTCGTTCCGGGATATATTGCTCTATACTGGAACAGGCCTTCTGTAATCGTCATCACCCTGGGGATCAGCCTGCTGACATACTGTATAGTAAGTCTCCTTACGCGGGTTACTATCTTGTATGGTCGAAGGCGTTTCATTCTCATAGTTCTTGTAAGTTTTGCACTCCAGTGGCTCTTCAGAATGCTCATCATCAAAACCCACGTGATGAGCTTTGAGATCGATACTATAGGGTATATAATTCCCGGCCTCATAGCCAATGAAATAGAAAGACAGCGCATTGTTCCAACCCTTGCGTCGCTTTTAATAGTTTCTGCCTTGGTGAGACTGACTCTAATTGTGCTTGGTCTATTATGATCACCGTGAAGGGAAGGTCCAGTGCTTAACGGAAATACCGAGGAGGCACACTGTGATGAGACCTGATAAGGCCAAAAGGATAGAGTACTTCTGTGGTCTCATTACTCCACCACTGGGGACTGAGGGCAAGGGAATCGGGTCTATAGGCAGGCCATACCGCGCTGCCATCTTCTTTATGTTGAGGAAATGGATGACCGAGACGCCTCTCTCGGCCATCCGAAAGATTATTCCTCTTTCCGGGTTATTTGATAAGGGGATTCTTGTCAATAGTCCGCTCGAAAGTGAGTAAACCTCAGGATTGTTTCCCAGAGAGGTCAAAGAACCACCGGTGTTGATGAAGATCGCGGGCTTTCTCCCGGTAAATGACCTGTCATAGATGTTGAGTCTTCTGTCAATGTCGGCCTGAAGTGTCTTTACCCCCTGTTCATCGATATAGGCTACGCCGTTTCGCCGGATGGCTTCGATACCCAACTCTATCCCTTTTCCATCGAGCCCATTTCTGAGTTCAACAATCCCGCCGAGGGAAGCTGCCACCGAGGCATAAGGCCAGATCCCATGTTCTCTCAGGATCGTTTCAATATCCAGCCAAGTCAACCGCGGATCATTGGCGCCATACATGGATGCTCCCACCGAACTCAGTATCACGGGATTCAGTCTTAGGGTATGGACTGCAGAAATAATAGCAATATTTAATGCAGGGAACGAACCGGAGAAGCTGATGGCTACGTCGTCTCCTGCTTTCACCCCTGCCCTGTGCAGCATCTCCACAACGACACCGGCAAAGTTTGGGTTGGTAGATGTTCTCTTTGAAGAGGGCGATCCGAGGGTCGTTGTGAGTTCAGTGTGATTCCAGCCAATAATTCCCGTTTCGTTAGGATCAATCTGTGGATCAATGGTTATGCCCCTCTCCAGTCTTTCTTTCTTAATCACGGTAAGGGCCTTTTCCATCAACCTGGCAGCAGTAATTTTCTCACTCAGGATGGGGTCTTTCTGCAGGCTCTTTGAGTACTCGAGACCCAACAGGAATGCCATGCTAATGGCAGTAAGCAATAGAAACCTCGTGTAACCTATTTCCCTTTTTCTTTTGATGAAACCATATTTATCGTTAGTCATCAAACAGATTAATCCTTCTGAAAGATTTATAATATAATCAAACTGAGGCTTGATTAAAATGCTCCATTTATAATCTATCTATACTTATTTGCCGTTTTGTTTGACCAAAGATAGAACCGTCTGTCTCTACTCGCCACCAAAATACTCGATAGTCTGAATATATGAAATGTGGACTTTTCTGTCAAATAAGAAAACCAATAATTGCCATTTGACATCAATACTATAATAGTAGGAGGAAGGAGTACGCAGTGGAAATTACTTTTATTGTTTGGCAGGATTGATAAAGAGGCCATATTGAACTTTATGACTTCATACTCCTCTGGTCAAGGACATCGATCACGGATTTGAGCAGGAGGAAGAGGAAACCTTTTTTGTGCGAACTTCACCTACTACTCTGCGACAGTGAGTTGATCTCAGAGCTGATGATTACCAATGGAAAGAGTGGGTAATACCGAAGCGCAGCTGCATGAGAACGAGCAAGCCAAGGGATCACGTCGCCTGAAGCGATTCGTTAGATTTAATTGATAATGATCATTTTTCTTCAATAAGAATTACGTCTAATATTTTTAGCTTTGGGAGCTGAGCAATAAACCAAACACGGTGAGAATTTATTCTCGATCTTTCTAGTGTAGTATAAATTCTATCAAAACTAGGGTGATTACGATCCAAAGAAAAAAAACCATCATGTCCCTGAAACCATATAATAACTGTCTCTTCGTCTTTTGAAATAATCTTCTCAACAAAATCATTGTCTGCGCGCTCTATTAAGAGGATTTCATTGTCTTTTGAAATTGCAAGACCTACCGGATGTTTTCTTTCTAAAGCATGGATGATTAGCTTGGTAAAATATTCGTATGATTCATGGGATTTTGATAAAGTTACAACCTTTTCGTTTTGTAATGTTATTTTTATTCCCTGATTGGAAGGTTGCACATTGATAATTAAACATAAATTCACCATTACGATGAGTATTTTCTCCATTTTTGTTTTTAATCTAACATGATTTTTTATACTGCTGCGATGTTTCTCCTCTGCCTATTTATCGGCGCCAGATTTTGGCAGCACGCCCAAAAATTGGGCTGCCATCTTTCGTATCTTTTTAGCCTCTTCTTCAGAAATAGGCCAGCACGGACTTTGCGGCGGACCATCGACAGACCAGTCGAAACCAAACTTATCGCCGCACTCGCTGCACCTGTAGTAATCATCCTCCATACCTTCAGAGGTTCTATGTGCGGGGCCCGCACATTTACGACAAGGTACGATAGCCGCATTTACTCCCCCTGCCATGGTTTCCCCTTATGGTGTCTGACCTGGATCAAATTTCTATCGCGATGGCTCCCTTTACTTCCGAGTTATCTGATTCTTTCCATCAGTTCCGTATTTTTCACGCCCAAGACAAAATAAGGATTCCGACTATCTTTCCTTTTCATGACAACCCAAAATGACTTATCCAGAACGAATCTTCGGATTTTAGGTCGTTGGCTTGGCGGCATGGCAGTTGGAGCTGCGATGACTGCTTCGTTCTCAACTCTCGCTCCTTTATGATCCATGTCAAATTTCATGTTTTCAAACATGGAAGCAATAAAATATTTCTCAAAGCCTTTATTGGCTAATTTTTTCCGAATTAATTCTATGTAATCGCGATGAAGTTGAAGGTGCAGCTTAGGCATTTCAAACCGATCATCATCGCCTATCAGTGAAAGATTGGTGCTGTTGCATCTAACGATTTCATTAACAATGCCTTGTGGCATGTTCATATCAAAACCCTTGGTCAGGAATAATTCATCGCCACCATCCTTTAATTTGAGGCTAATGATAAATCGATCATCATCCCAGTATTTTAGAATTCTGATATTCTCTTGTTGCTCGTGGCCCTTTGCGTAAAAACCTTTAACCCTTTCTTTCTCGAACAGCACGTCTTTCTCTTCGAATTGAGTCCAATATTCCACCTCATTTAGAAAATAAGCATATGAAATGATTTCGGTCGGCGCCATTTTTAATTCTAAATCTTGAAAACTTTTCTCCGGAAATTTTTGTCTGGATTCCTTATTAATAAGATCAACGGTTTCCTGTCCAAAACCGCTTCTTATATAATAGCTTTTACCGTCCAGATCATTTCTTGTGAATGGAGAGTTATTTAGTTTATCGACCATCTCCAAAGCCACTTTGTCATTGGTGTTCAATCTCAGTTTTTCATGTAGAATGTTTTCATTCAGCTCAAGCCAAGCCAAATTCATGGCTCCACCCCAGACATAATTGCCTTCATATTCACTACCGAGATAATAACCCATGTCAGACCCTCCGTCCCAACCCGATAGGAAGATAATCAACATCAGAGTCAGCAGTAAGAATATTTTCTTTTGATGCATTTTTAGCGGGAAACCGCTTCCTTTTTCAAGTTGCGTTTTGTACCCATCACGCCCAGGTCATCCATCCGAAAGGAATTCCTTTTTCTTTTAAGAATTCTCGAAACTCACCAACTGCACTGAATCTTCCTCCAAATAACTTCTCGATCAACGCAAGAATGACGCTGTCCTTGTCTTCTGCTCTCACGGTCACCCAAAACTCGTAATCTTCATCGTCAAACCACTTCTGAGGGGCCTCCCCCACATCCTGTCCTTCCACGATAAGGTTGCCGTTATCTTCGATTCTGGCGTGAATAAACCGTGATGTTGACCCTCGTTCCTCAAGAAGCTGAACTTTCTTAAATCTGAGATTAGTTTTATCTTCATCCATGAGTCTTTTGCCTTTCTCATCAATGCTTACGACCCTAACCCTCCTCCAGCTTAACCTGACCTTTTTTTCTGTTCATCCCCATTTGATGATGTCACCGAGTCTCAAGCTTGTCACACCGCTGTCTGCCAACACAAAATCGAGGTCTAAAACAGACTCGGATATTCAAAAAAACCACGTTCTGTGCTTGGCGGGGTCAATCCGTTTGAACTCTTCTGCAATATCGAGTAATCTCTCGCTCATGAGGTGAGCCATTTCAGCAAATTGAGTCCTCAAAGCTGGTTCTTCATGAACGGAACAGGCCATCCCAAACGACTGTTTGTTGATCATCTCAAGTTCTCCAATGAGCTTATCTACCCGTTCTTTCACTGGAACCATCTCACCCAAGGGACGACTCCTTTCCCGGCCTCTGCAATCATGGTATGAAATCGGTTTGCCAGAAGTAAAGAGGAAATACAAAGGAAGTCCACCTGAATCTTGGGGGCAAATCCTCTTGTCATGTTTTACCTTCCCGGATATTAAACATACTCTGTCCATTGTGATGCCGAGGTCCGTTTGAGTGGTGTGGAAGATTCATTTCAGTCCCATCCAAACTTCAGTAGTTCTCGCCCGCATTTGGGACAGGGTGTTCGCAGTTTGCCAAGGTCAACATTGGCAATATGGCAGATCGGACAGTAAACCCCATCGTTTTGGATCGGAATAGACTCTCTCAACACAGACAATTCAGAAGCGACACGATAGACCTCATTTTCATTAGCTCCAGGTGGTGGCAATCCCATGGACTCAGGATCGTTGAACATTGAATTCAATGGAGTTGTCGCAATCCAATCGTCTGGACCAAGCTCCTGGTCGTCACCGAATCTTTCGGTCGTATCCACCTGGCTAAAACGCTTGTTCTTCGTTTTAACCTTTTCGTTCTTCTTGAATCGCCACATAAGCAAAGTCTTCTTTTTTGTTTCGAATCTAAAATTATAAAATACGGGTCGTAATATACACCGTTTTTAAAAAATAGGGAATCGATACTTTCAGGAAGTTAGTTTCAACCGAAGGCACCTCAGCGGAAAGACCAGATCATAGCGGCGATTCCAAACAGTAGAAATGCGAGCCCCGCGCCCGGCAAGTAGTAACTCTCGGAGTTGATGCCGGGCTCCAACGCAGCCAGGTCTGGATCGGTTGGGCAGTAGCTTACCGGTACGCCCGTGCCTGAGGGATAGCGCTGGAAAATCGTCTCCGCCCAATCCTGGCTGCTGGATCTGATGAATTGCCCGAAGTGGCGCACGTTGGAGAAATACCGCTCTCCATTGAGTTCATACTGATAAGCGAGCGGCGCACCGTGCATAGTGAACTGTCCCATGCGGCCCTTGCTATCTTGTATGACTTGGCCGGTGGCTTCCTGATCCATATACACCACAGCACCGTCGGTGGTCGGCCAGCCCTGGCTCGCGTAAGCGTACCAAAAGTTGCGCAGCCCGGGCGCAAGTATCGCGACTCCGAACAACATGAAAAAGACCCAGATGAAGCGGGTTATATAGGTGGTTAGAGCAAAGTCTCTCTCCATCGATAGGTAGCCCAAGACGCAAAATACTCCGAACAGGATCAAGATTGCGCCCCCACAAAGGTACCAGGCAACGTCTGTGTTCACACCAGGCTTGACCGCCGCGAGCGCGGGGGCATAGGGATGATAAAAGACCGTGACCTTAGTGCCGGCAGGGTAGCGCAACAGCAAGACCGCTTCGTTCGAAATGTCGCCGGATCCAATCGCCCGTCCGAACTGGACCGTCTCCGTGGTGCAGTCCTGCCCGTTCACCTGATAGCGAAACGCCAACTTCGTCGAGTAGAAGATGTATGTGTTTTTAGTGCCCGTCTCTTTGGCCTGGCTCTCGGTCATTCCAGCATGGAGCACGACGCCGGAGACGGTGGGCCAATGCGAGCTGGCCAGACCGCGCCAGGCGCTACGCAGCCCCATCCAGAGGATAATCCCCCCTGGCACGGCCATGAACAGCGCTCCGGCAATCGCCGCAATCCCGATGAGATACTTCATGATCCGTCCGTCCACATCTCCGAACTTAGGATGCGTTAATCTTCAAGAAACAACTATCATCAAATTCTGAACTAGTCAATCACAATAAAGCGCCTTGTGGAATTTATCTTCTCAAATGAGCTCAGAGAGAGGTATTTGTGTAGGTGAGACAAAGATTATTGATTTCCATTTGAAAGGTTATACCTTGGAACAAAAATGAACAATCAATGTTACAGGAAGTACTCCTCGGGGACAAGATATTCAATTTATAACCCCAAAATACCCCTTTCAATTCGTCCCTGATTTTTTCCTTTGTAAGGTTGATGAAATCCGTTATAATAAACCCGCTTAATTTTAAGAGGGGGAGGAAATGGAATGAAGATCCATGAATATCAGGCAAAAGAGATCCTGAAAAGTTACGGGGTCCCTGTTCCCAGGGGCAGGGTGGCTGAAACACCGGAAGAAGCCGGAAGAATTGCCAAAGAGATCGGAACGGAGACCATCGTCGTGAAAGCGCAGATTCATGCGGGAGGAAGAGGGAAGGGGGGAGGGGTCCAGGTTGTTCATTCGGCACAGCAGGCACAGAATGCAGCGAAAAAGATATTGGGAATGACACTGGTCACCCATCAGACGGGACCTGCGGGCAGGATTGTCCGGAAGGCCCTGATTGAGGAGGGGGTGGAAATCGAGGAGGAGCTTTATCTGGGGATGATGGTTGACCGGTCAGAAGCCTGTCCGGTAATCATGGCGAGCCGGGAAGGTGGCGTAGAGATCGAAAAGGTGGCTGCGGAATCCCCCAAGAAGATCATCAAGGAATGGATAAGCCCCGTCACAGGCTTCAGGCCTTTTCATGCCAACAAGATTGGTTTCGGACTAGGGCTTGAACTGGGTCAGGTAGGAAAAATGCGAGGAATCCTTTCTGGGCTTTACAAGGCATTTATTGAGAAGGATTGCCTCCTTGCAGAGATAAACCCGCTGGTCCTGACGAAGGGCGGTGATTTGATCGCCCTCGATGCAAAGATGAATTTTGGCGACAACGGACTCTTCCGTCACAAAGAGATTGCCGCACTCCGGGACCTTAATGAAGAAGACCCCCTTGAGATCGAGGCATCGAAATATAATTTGAATTACATCAAGCTGGATGGGAACGTGGGCTGTATGGTGAACGGGGCCGGGCTTGCCATGGCCACCATGGACATTATCAAAGTGGCTGGAGCTAACCCGGCCAATTTTCTTGATGTCGGGGGCGGCGCTACAGTGGAGATGGTAAAGAACGGCTTCGAAATCCTTATGTCTGACAAGGACGTGAAGGTGGTCTTAATCAATATCTTCGGTGGGATTCTAAGATGTGACACCCTGGCTGAAGGTGTAACGGAAGCTGTTTCTGAGGTGAAAGTGAAGGTGCCGGTGGTGGTCAGGCTCGAAGGGACCAATGTTGAGGAGGGGCGGAGGATTCTCAACGAGTCGGGGTTGAATTTCATTGTTGCCCAAGGGATGAAAGAGGCAGCCGAGAAAGTGGTGGAAGCCCTTAAAAAAAGCAAAGGGCAGAGAGCATAGAGCAGAGAGGAAAATGAAAGGTTTGCTATTTTCAACTCTATGCCCCATGCCCTATGCACTATGCGAATTTTGATTTGGAGGCAAGTATGAGCATCTTAGTTGATGAGAAAACAAGGGTCGTGGTTCAAGGGATTACGGGCAATGAAGGGATGTTTCATACTCGGCAGATGGTGAAGTATGGAACAAAGGTCGTAGCGGGTGTGACCCCGGGCAAAGGGGGACAGGACATTGATGGGGTCCCGGTCTTCAATACCGTCAGCGAAGCCGTTAGGAAGACGGGCGCCACTGCCTCTGCGATCTTCGTCCCTCCAACTTTTGCTGCCGATGCGATTTTGGAAGCCGCTGACGCGGGGATTTCCCTCATCGTCTGTCTTACAGAGGGAATCCCAACATTAGATATGGTGATGGTCCGGGCTTATCTAAAAGAAAAGGGGGCAAATTTGATCGGGCCGAATACCCCTGGAATTATATCCCCTGGAAAGTGCAAGATCGGTGTGATGGCAGGGTATATCCATCAGCCGGGGACGATAGGGATCATCTCTCGAAGCGGAACGCTCACCTATGAGGTTGTGGATCAGCTGACCAAGAGGGGACTCGGACAGTCGACGGCTGTGGGCATAGGGGGCGACCAGATTATCGGGTTAAACTTTGTTGATCTCTTGGAGCTGTTTGAAAAAGACCCTGGAACAGAGGCAGTGGTCATGATTGGAGAAATTGGTGGAACAGCAGAAGAGGAAGCAGCTCAATTTATTGAGAAGCATGTTCACAAACCCGTATTGGCTTTCATTGCTGGGTTGACCGCGCCGCCTGGACGGAGAATGGGGCACGCTGGTGCGATTATTTCGGGAGGAAAGGGAACAGCCAGAGAGAAAATGGAGGCGTTGGAAAAGGCAGGCGTAAAGGTCGTCAGAAACCCGGCATTGGTTGGAGAGGAGGTGCAGGCGATTTTAGGAAAATAAACCAGGGTATGGTGCTTAGCGTTAATAATGTGCTTCTGTGCTGCGGTGTTGAAGTGCTGCCGTTTTTCTAACTTTAATGCTTTGAAAAGATTAATTAACTGCAGCGCGTCAGAAGCGCAACACGGCAATACCGAGTTTTTGATTAACTCGATAAACCCAATAAACTCAAGAAATTACAGTAAGAGATTTATCTTTTCCTTGATTTATGTTAGTATAACTATTAATCTCCAATATGAAAGGCATATGACATGTTACTTGAATTGAGAGATAGACTGAAAGAGTTGAAGGATCGACTGGAATCGCTTCGAGGTCACCTTTGACCCCGAAGGAAGAAGGAAGAGACTGGACGAGATTGAAAAGATGATGGCAAAGCCTGATTTTTGGGAAGGGGGTGAGGCTGCACAGAAGCTTTTGAAAGAACGATCTTCTCTTTTAGAGAGTCTTTCACCTTGGGAAGAGGAAAGGAAGGCGTTGGAGGAGATGGAGATCTTCCTTCAACTGGTTGAAGAACAAGGGGATGAGAAAGAAGCTCAAGAGTTGCTGGAGAGGGTGCAGAAAAGCGAAGAGGCCGTCGACCAGATAGAGTTTAGAAGGATGTTGGGAGGAGACCACGACCCAAGCAATGCAATCGTGAGTGTTAATGCAGGGGCCGGTGGAACGGAAGCCCAGGATTGGGTGGAAATGCTTCTGAGAATGTATTTGAGATGGGCAGAAAAAAAGAGATTTGAGACGAAAATTATTGACATTCTCACAGGCGAAGAAGCTGGCTTGAAAAATGTTACCTTTATGGTCAATGGCCCTTACGCTTATGGATATTTAAAAGCGGAGAGCGGGATCCATCGAATGGTTCGAATATCGCCTTTTGATGCAGGAGCAAGAAGGCATACCTCCTTTGCCTCGGTTTTTGCCATTCCTGAAGTCTCCGACAATATTGTGGTCGCGATCGATGAGAAAGATCTAAGGGTCGATACCTATCGGTCCAGTGGGGCAGGGGGGCAGCACGTCAATAAAACCGATTCTGCAGTCCGAATCACTCACCTCCCCACGGGCATTGTCGTTCAATGTCAGAACGAACGATCCCAGCATAAAAATAGAGCGACTGCCTTGAAGATATTAAGAGCGCGCCTTTACGAAAGGGAAATGAAGGAGCAAGAAGACAAGCTGCAGGAACTTCATAACACAAAAAAGGAGATCGCCTGGGGGAGCCAGATTCGTTCTTATATTATGCACCCTTACAAGATGGTCAAAGACCACCGCAGCAATAAGGTGATCCACCAAGTTGATCGAGTGATGGATGGGGAGATTGACGAATTGATCAAAGCCTATTTGCTCAGCGCTTCATAAGCAGAGTATGAATTGAAGGGGTTTGCCCTTAAATCCTTGAACTTTAGTCGCTCTATGAACTTTAGCTCACTTTAGGCACTTTGTTGAAAGGGCGTTGAGAGGGTTGACTTTTTATGCCGGGGGAAATATCATTAGATAAACATACGGAGATGGCTTCAGAAGAAGAACAAGGATGGCTCGGAAATCTGGAGGAGAAAATCCTTCACCTTTTAGCAAAATTTCATGAGTTAAAAAGGGAAAGAGATAATTTGGCCGCGGCCTTGGATATGGAGAGGGGGAAGGTGATCCAGCTGGAAAAAAAAATGAAGCTCCTCTCCCAGGATAGAGAAAAGGTCAAGACCCGGATCGATCAACTCCTTCATCGTTTTGGGAGCATCGATGCTTAATCTGCCTCAGGAAGTCATTTAGAAGGTTGGGGAGGAATGGGAAAAGAGCGATTGGTGGAGATCAAGGTGTTTGGCCAGACGTATACAGTCAAAACGGATGCAGAAGAAGGTTACATTCAGGAAGTAGCCAAATACGTAAATGAGAAAATGGAGGAAGTGTTAAAAAAGACGAAGAGCGTTTCCACGTTGAATGTAGCCATTTTGACCGCTCTTAATATTGCAGATGATCTTTTAAAAGAAAAAGAAAGGAGAACCGTTTTGCTTCGAGAGATCGAGGCGAAATCGAGAGATTTAGTCGAGAAGATTGATATCAAACTGGGGGGGATGGAATTCGAGAAACCCCCGGTCACTGGTTGATGTTCCCCTGCTCTGTTCAAGGGGGTCGGTAGATTTTTCATGGACAACCTTTAATAGGGAACCCTTTCCGAACGGTTGCGTTAGATCACTGGCCATGGGACATCGAGCAGGGGATTTGAGATCAACACCGTCGTCAGAAGATGGAAGGTGTGGTGGAATAGAGGAAGGAAGGAATTTCATCGATCCTGATATGAGAAGAGAATGGGTTTGATACCTGTTATCGTTTTGAAATTGACCGAAATTCTACAGATATTTCCAGAGATGTGGAGTCGATTAGGAAAATCGCTGGAAGTTTCCACAAGATGGGATTATCTATCCCTCTACCGTTCTGCTCTTGAAAGGAGTTTAGGTTTGGAGAAAAAAAACCTTGGATCCTCCTTTCAAAGGGAAGTAGGATTTCGTGATATAACCAAAGTCAATTGGAAATCACCCTTGGGGTCCCCCTTATCTTTTCTTCCATATCGGGTTTTGTCGAGCCTACCTTGTTCTCTATCTCATCTCAGATTCCTTTTCCTTCTTAACGGATAATTCTATCTCTTTTGATCGTAGCGGTGCCTCGGACGGGTGAGGTTTAGGTTAAATCACGAGCCACAGATGTTGTTGTTTCTGAATAATTCATCCATACCCGAAGGGCACCCCTCTTGCGGCAGACCCTGCACCTAAATATGGCGCAGGGCAGGAAGGGTCGGACTATGAACACGGTCTTCGCTTTTGGTAGTTACGCTGTGCGCTATGCGATTTTCTATATAAGGAGGTGAGTGAACCGTTGAAGCTATCGCCTGAGATGTATATCATCCTTATTTCAGTGATTGCCTTTCTCGGAGGGATCATTGGGTTCCTTGTGAGAAAGAGATTTTCTGAGGCCAGAATAGTTTCTTCAGAAGAAGTCGCCAAACGGTTGATCGAAGAAGCTGCGAAAAAGGCTGAGATTTTAAAAAAGGAAGCCGTTCTTGAAGCCAAAGACAAGTTTTATCAAGAAAAGGCCGAGTTTGAAAAAGAGACGATGGAGAAACGTCAAGAACTTCAGAATCTGGAGAGAAGGCTCATCCAGAGAGAATCGCATCTAGACAAGAAGATAGAGCTTCTTGACACCAAGGAGACAGATATCACTCGTCGGGAAAAAACGTTGCTCCAGCAGGAAAAGGCGGTTCAGGAGCAGGAGAGAAAGGTGACTGCCATCCTCGAAAAACAGCGTATTCAATTGGAGAACATTGCAAAAATGTCTTCAGAAGAGGCAAAGCGCTTGTTGATGGAGTCAATGGAGAATGAGGCCAAGCACGAAGCAGCCAAGAGGATAAGAAGGATTGAAGAAGAAACGAAAGAACTCGCCGATAAAAAGTCGAAGGAGATTATCAGTCTGGCCGTTCAACGCTATGCTGGGGAGTATGTGGCTGAGAAGACGGTTTCCGTAGTCACTCTGCCCAATGAAGAGATGAAAGGCCGCATCATTGGTCGTGAAGGTCGAAACATCCGAGCCCTCGAAGCGGCCACGGGAATTGATCTGATCATCGACGATACGCCAGAGGCGGTGATCCTTTCAGGATTCAATCCCGTGCGGAGGGAAATTGCCCGCATTGCCTTGGAGCGTTTGGTGAGCGACGGGCGCATCCATCCTGCACGGATTGAAGAGATTGTTCAAAAGGTGGAGCAGGAAGTTGAAACATCCATTCGGGAGGCAGGGGAACAGGCGACTTTCGACGTGGGCGTCCATGGCGTGCATCCGGAGTTGATTAAACTCATCGGCCGGCTCAAATATCGAACGAGTTTTGCCCAGAATGTCTATCAGCACTCCTTGGAAGTGGCATTTCTTTGCGGGATCATGGCCTCTGAACTAGGAGTCAATGGGAAACAAGCCAAGAGAGCAGGCCTTCTCCATGACATTGGAAAGGCCGTCGATCATGAAGTGGAAGGCTCCCATGGAAAGATCGGAGCAGATCTGGCAAAAAAATATGGCGAATCGTCTGTCATTGTTCATTCTATCGCCTCTCATCATGAAGAAGAAAAGCCCGAATCCATTTTGGATGTTTTGGTGGAGGCTGCGGACGCTCTTTCAGGGGCTAGGCCTGGAGCGAGGCGGGAGATGTTGGAGACCTATGTGAAGCGGCTGGAGGATTTGGAAAAGATCGCCCAATCTTTCTCTGGGGTGGAGAAATCTTATGCCATCCAAGCAGGTCAGGAAATTCGTATCTTAGTTCAACCCGATCGAATCTCCGATGAGGATTCTGTTATTCTTTCTCGAGATATCGCCCGTAAGATTGAAAAAGAAATGACCTATCCTGGTCAGATAAAGGTAACAGTGATTAGGGAAATGCGTGCTGTGGAAGTCGCGAAATAGATTTATAGTGAATGCCATCAACAAATTGACATTCACGTGTTGTCATTGTGAACGAAGTGAAGCAATCTTCCTGCCTTGTGGGACCACGTTGCTTCGCTCCTCGCAATGACTATTTTATTAAACCGTTCACTATTGGTAACATAGTCTGAAGGTAAAAAGAGAAAGGCTAAATGAGCTTGGGTGAGGTTTAAAAGACTATTTTTTATGAATATGAATCACATTTCAATTTGCGCTATGCTCTACGCGCTTTGCCTTTTTTTGGCTATAGGATTGAAGGATGCGCATCCTTTTTGTAGGGGATATTGTTGGTAAAGCAGGTCGTCAAGCTATTCAAGAGGTTTTGGAAGAAACGATTGAAGCCTATAAGATTGAATTCACGATTGCCAATGGAGAGAACGCAGCAGGAGGAATAGGAATTACCCCTCCCATTGCTATAGAGATTCTGGGTCAAGGCGTGGATGTCCTGACCTCAGGAAACCATATCTGGGCGAAAAAAGAAATTTTTTCTTTCTTAGATGAAGAGTCTCGAATCTTAAGACCAGCCAATTATCCACCTCGTGTACCAGGAAGAGGAGCAGGAGTTTTTGAAATGGGAAACGGGGGAAAAATAGGGGTCCTAAATTTGGAAGGCAGGGTCTTCATGAAACATCTGGATTGTCCTTTCCGCACGGGGGAAAGAGAAATAGAAACCTTAAACAAAGAGACCAACATCATTATTGTCGATTTCCATGCAGAAGCCACTTCTGAAAAGATGGCAATGGGATGGTTTTTAAATGGAAAAGTAAGTGCCGTATTGGGAACCCATACTCATGTGCAGACCAGCGATGAGAGGGTTTTGAACGAAGGGACAGCTTACATCACCGATGTGGGGATGACAGGCCCTTTAGACTCTGTGATTGGGATTCGTAAACAGGTGGCTTTGGAACGATTATTAACTCAAATTCCCTGGAAATTTGATGTTGCCACAGAAGAGATCGTACTTCAAGGGGTGGTGATTGAAGTCGATTCTGAA
>CAYGWV010000113.1:0-5587 GCA_964353925.1 uncultured Syntrophaceae bacterium
GATAAGCCCAATTGCACCTTCACAGAATGGTCTACCTTTCGCATGTCCTCTTCCGAAAGTTTGCCTATGTGATTTATTAAACGTAATTTGCTAACCGTTGTAATTTGGTCAGCCATGGCTTTGTTCTTTTTTCCCTGAAGAGTTACATATGCTTCACTAGGATAGAGGCGATCGATATTGCTTGTGATGGGTACAACTTGGACACGGTTTAAATACTTATTTGAGGCGTCGTTGCTGATAATAACGGCAGGTCGTTTCTTACGAATTTCGCCACCGATAGAGGGTTCAAAGTTAATCCACCAGACTTCACCGCGAGTCATCACTGACATCTCTCACAGTTGCTTCCGACCATTCTAAAGCCTCAGATTCGCGAAATTCATCTTGCGCCATCTTTTTGTATGCAGCTTCAAGACCGGGTCCTGTTACATATGGTCGTACCAGGTCCTCGATAAAACGGCTGATACGACGGAGGCCAATAACCTTATGGAGGCCTTCGTAAACTTTTTCATCAACTGTTATGGTAAGTTTCTTTTGCATAACTCCCCCTTACATTACACGTACGCTATACGTATAATAATGGTTGCTATCTCAACTGTCAAGAATGTTTTCTAATATTCCGAAATCCGCATTCCGCAATAGTTATTCTTCTTCCGAAACCAGCACTTCTTTCTTAATAGTATACTTCTCCATTTTACCACGGAGGGTGCTTCGATGAATTCCCAGCAGCATCGCGGCCTTGAGCTGATTCCCCTTGGTTTTTTTAAGGGCGCGGAGAATCAGTCCTCTTTCCAAATTCGAGATCATGTCGAGATCCTGTGGGGTCGCAGGGGCATTTGAGAATTCTTCGAAGAGGGCATCGAGGAGGTCCTCCACATTTTTCTTGCTCAACTCCTCTTCAGCTTCTCGCTTCTCCCACCCTTTTTCGAAAAGGAGTTGATCCTCAAGAATCCATTCACCTTGGCAGAGCACCCGGGCTCTTTTCAGGACATTCTCCAGTTGACGCACATTTCCGGGCCAATCATAGGAAGTCATTTTCTCCATGGCTGTAGGAGTGATCCCCACCGTTCCCCTCTTCAATTCTCGATTGAATTTTTTTAAGAAATAGGAGACCAGGTCCGTAATGTCTTCTTTCCGTTCTCTCAAGGGTGGGATGGTAATGGAGACCACATTGAGTCTGTAATAGAGGTCTTCCCTGAACCTTTCATTTGAAATGGCTTCCTCCAAATTTTTATTTGTGGCAACGATGAGCCGGATGTCCACCTTGATCGTTTCCGTCCCCCCCAGCCTCTCAAAACTCTTCTCTTGAAGGACCCTCAATAATTTGGCTTGGGTGGAGAGGGACATATCGCCGATCTCATCCAGAAAGATCGTTCCTCCCTGGCACTGTTCCAGTTTACCAATTCGGCGAGAGGTCGCTCCGGTGAATGCTCCTTTCTCATGACCGAAGAGTTCGCTCTCAAGAAGGGTATCCGGAATGGCCGCACAATTGACCGGAAGGAAAGGCTGATTGGAACGGAGACTATGATGATAAATCGCCCGGGCGATCAATTCCTTACCTGTTCCACTTTCTCCTCTGAGGAGCACGGTGACATCGCTCGGGGCAACTTGACCCACCATCTTATAGATCTCCTGCATCTTGTGAGAGGATCCGACAATCCGTTCCTCCTCTCCCTCGGGCACTGCCAGGGGAGCATAGGTGACTTCCTCTTTCATCAGTTTTCGCAAGGCGAGGGCCTTTTCAACCAGTCCTTTCATCCGCAGGATGGGAAAAGGTTTTAGGATATAGTCATAAGCCCCGTATTTCATGGCTTCGATAGCCGTCTCGGTCGTCCCATAAGCCGTCATGATGATGACCAGAGACTTAGGGTCAATCAATTTAATCTCCTTTAGCACTTCGATTCCGTTTCGACCCGGCATCTTAATATCCATGATGATCAGGTCAGGAGAGCTTTCCTTGACTCGATCCAATGCCTCTTTCCCATTCTGGGCAGTGAGGATGGAATATTTATCCTCCATCATCCTTTTCAGAGAATATCGGATAGATTTGTCATCATCCACGATCAGAATCGTCTCAAACATCTTCTTCCTCTCATGAAACCGGGAGCCACACTGTAAAAAGAGTCCCTTTGCCGAGGGCGCTTTCGACCTCAATTTTTCCACGGTGCTGATCAATAATCCGATGAGCAATGGAAAGGCCGAGGCCGACTCCACCCTCTTTTGTGGAGAAGAACGGGTCAAAAAGTCTACCGATATCTTCTGGTGGAATCCCTATTCCAGAGTCCTGAATGGAAAGTTTTATCCAATGATCACCTTCTGGAATATGACCCTTCAATGACAGGTGGCCACCCTTTGGCATGGCTTGAACGCCGTTTAATAAAAGATTGAGGATGACCTGTTTCATCTGTTCACGGTCCATCAAGATGGGGGGCAGAGACTGAAATTCTTTTTGAACGAGGATCCTCTGTTTCTCGATTTGAGGCCTGAGCAATTGGAGGGTTTCTTCGACAATGGAGACGACCTCCGCTTTTACTAAAAGGGGAGGCGCCGGCTTGGCAAAACGTAGAAACTGGTCAACGATCTCATTGATTCGAAGGATCTCCTCTTCAATGACCTTCAGATCTTCCCAACGCGAATCTTCTGTTGGAAGATTCTCTGTCAGGGAATGGATGAGGATATTAATGCTGGTCAAGGGATTTCGAATCTCGTGTGCGATGCCTGCGGCCAATTGGCCCAGTGCGGCTAATTTTTCGGACCGGATCAACTGAGCCTCCGTTTTACTTAAATCGGAGCTCGTTTTTTGAATCTTCTCTTCCATCTGCTGACTGAAGGTTTTGAGTTCCTGGTACATGAAGGCGTTGTGGATGGCCAAACCAGCCTGTTGTGCAAAAACCATCATCGATTCGAGAGCTTCTTTCGTGATGTTCTTATTGGGCTCAACAAAGTCTGCGGCAATCGCTCCCAGGGCCTTTTCTTTAACCAATAGAGGAATCACCACCAGGGAGTGTAGGTTGAATTTCTCTTTGATCACCGGATTGACTCTGGGGTCTTTACTGGCATCGGGAATGACAAAAGGTTGTCTCTCAAAAATGGATCGGGCCACCACACTCTCCTCTGGATCTAAACGCAGCGTAATTCCCTTGATCCTTTCCTCATCAATTCCAACCGCCATTTTACATTCAAGAACATTCCTTTTCTCATTGACCAGGTAGAGACGGGCGCGATCAAATCCGATATTTTTTGTTACGCCTTCCAAGATCAACCTGAGAATTTCATCAATATCAAGGGTCTCCATCAAACCGGAGTTTTCAATGCATATGGCTGCCTGATTGGCTACCGTGGAGAGCATTTCCTCTTCATTTTTCGAAAAGGAATGAGGGTAGGAGGTATAGCAGTTGATCACCCCGATGACCCTATCTTTAATGCACATGGGGACACTGAGCATCGAGACCAGCCCTTCCTTTTTAGCCAGATCTTTTTCTTTATACAGGGGTTCTTTGAGGACATCGAGGATGACCATGGGTTGATTCCGGAGGGCTACGTGGCCGACCACTCCTTCTCCCATGGCGAGACTTCGCTCCTTCAGGTATTCATCGCTGATGCTCTGGGTGGCCTTCAATTTCAACTTTTGGTCCTTCGCGTCGAGAATCCAAAGAGAACAGATCTTTGAGTCCATCAAATTGGCGGTGACCGTCACGATCAGCCGCAGCACGTCTTCAAGGTAGAGACCGGAGGCGATGGCTTTGCTGATCTCCAGCAGGGCATTGATCTCTCTGGGTTTGGCAGTTTTTCCCCCTATCATCAAAACCTTCCTCCCAATTTGTTCTATCATAAACGAAATTGGCTGTTTTTCAAAATAAAAAAGGGGATACCCGGCGTTCCCCGGTATCCCCTTTTGAATTTAGCACTACGAATTTTGAGTTTCTTTTTTGTCTTAGACCCAGCCCCGCAGCTTGCAGGCTTCTGCCACCCTTGCCACAGAAACGAGATAGGCGGCTTTCCGCATGTTGACCTTCTCCTGTAAGTACATCTGGTAGACTCCGTGAAAGGCTCGGGTCATTTTTTGGTCGAGCCTTTCGTGAACTTCTTGCAGGGGCCAGTAAAAATTATATGTGTTTTGAACTTGCTCAAAATAGGATACCGTCACCCCTCCTGCATTGGCGAGGAAATCAGGGATAACAAAGACCTTCTTCTGATAAAGGATCTCATCCGCCTCCGGGGTCGTTGGGCCATTGGCCAGCTCGCATGAAATCTTGCACCGGATTCGATCTGCGTTTGCCGCGGTAATCACATTTTCAAGGGCGGATGGGAAGAGAACGGTGACGTCCAGCTCCAGGAGTTCTTCGTTGCTAATGCTCTCGGCTCCTGGAAATTTTTGGAGAGTTCCGGTTTTAAGCTTGTAATCCACCACCTGTTTAGGATCTAACCCTTTTGCGTTGTAGATCCCTCCCTGAGAGTCCGAAGCGGCCATCAGTTTAAGTCCAAGAATCTCGCTGCCCAAAAGAGCCGCATATTGACCGGCGTTTCCAAAGCCCTGGATCGCCATGGTCTTGTCCCGGAGATCAATGTTTAATAATTTGGCCGCTTCGCGCGTAACATAGACGCCGCCTCGTGCCGTAGCATCTCCGCGCCCTTCTGATCCTCCAAGAGGAATCGGTTTGCCCGTGATGACCCCGGGATGATGATATCCAACCATCGTCTCATACTCGTCCATCATCCAGGCCATAATCTGAGGAGTCGTATAGACATCTGGAGCGGGCACATCCTTTGAAACCGATAGCGTTGAGGCGATGGCCCTCATATAGGCGCGAGCCAAACGCTGCTTCTCGGCCTCCGACATCCATTTTGGATTGCAGGTGACGCCTCCCTTTCCTCCTCCCAGGGGGATATCCACCACCGCCGTCTTCCAGGTCATCCAGGCGCCCAGAGCCCGGATGGTATCGATGGTCTCTTCCGGATGCCATCGGATGCCGCCTTTGGCAGGCCCCCTGGCCGTGTTATACTGAACCCGATACGCATGAAAAATTTGAACTTTTCCGTCATCCATTTGGACGGGAAGCGTTACCCGCAGCTCTTTCTGAGGCCACCGGAGCAAATCATGGGTGGCTAGGTCTAAACCTAATCTGTCCGCCGCAACATCCAGTTGTGTCTGTGCAATTTTGAAGGGATTCAACTCTGCCATGTCTTTTTCTCCTTTTCCGGGATGAATAACAAAAAAAAGGCGCCAAATGCCTTTGACGCCTTCGTCTTCAATACGCCATCGTATTGACGTGCCAATTATATAATATAAAAAAGTTTTGTCAAGAAAATAAGATTTTCTTGAGACAGGTCGCTATCCCATTTTGTCTGTAAGCAGAATCGCCTCCGAGATCTCCCTCATCGTTTTCCGACTGTTCATGCTCGCCTTCCGAATCCTCTTAAACGCCTCTTCTTCATTCAGGCCATGTTGCTTCATCAATATCCCTTTGGCCCTTTCCACCAATTTTCGAGCCTCCAACTCTTCCTGGATCACCTTGGTCTTCACCATTAATTCGGTATTCTCAATACAGATCGCTGCCTGGTTGGCGACGGCGGTGAGAACGGCTCTCTC
>CAYGWV010000114.1:0-13443 GCA_964353925.1 uncultured Syntrophaceae bacterium
TGGGGACAATGTCTCGTTGACGATCGAGTTGATTACGCCGATTGCGATGGAGAAGGAGTTGCGGTTTGCGATTCGGGAGGGAGGTCGTACGGTCGGTGCAGGCGTCATCAGTGATGTCCTCGAATAATAATAAGGAGAGGGGCTTTGACATGACAACTCAGAAGATCAGGGTCTGTTTAAAATCTTATTACCATAGACTTCTCGACAAGTCGACTGCCGAGATCGTCGATACGGTCCGTCGAACAGGAGCGAGTGTGGTAGGGCCCATCCCTCTTCCGACAAGGATCAACAAATTCTGCGTACTGAGATCCCCTCATGTGGATAAGAAATCGAGAGAACAGTTCGAGATTCGGACCCACAAGCGCCTTCTGGATATTTTAGAGCCAACCCAGCAAACGGTGGATGCATTGATGAAACTGGATCTTGCAGCCGGAATCGATGTTGAGATCAAGTTATAATTTCTTTGTTCCCTCCTTAAATGGAGGGGGGAAGATTTGGGACGGAAAACAATGAAAAGGACCTTAGGAATCATCGGGAGAAAATTAGGGATGACTCAAGTCTTTCTCGAAGATGGTTCCGTCATACCGGCGACCGTCATCGAAGTCGGCCCTTGCTCGGTGATTCAGAAGAAAACCAAGGAGACGGACGGCTACAATGCCCTTCAACTTGGTTTCCTTCCGAAGAACAGCCAGCGGGTAAACAAACCCCTCTCAGGACATTTTAAGAAAGCAGGAAAAGGAGCTTTTTATTATATCAAGGAATTCCGTGTAGAGGACTTAGGAGGGTATGAGTTAGGTCAAGAAGTTACCACAAGTCTTTTTAAACCCGGGGATGTTGTGGATGTCACTGGCTTGAGCAAGGGGAGAGGGTTTGCAGGGGTAATCAAACGCCATAAATTTCACGGTTCTCCTGGATCTCATGGAACTCATGAATATTTCCGTCATGGAGGCTCCGTCGGTTCGAACACCTTTCCGCATCATACCTTTAGAGGATTAAAGATGCCGGGGCATATGGGGAACCGGAGAGTCACGTTACAAAATATCAAGGTCGTGGATGTCAAAGAGGATCAGAACCTTCTCCTTCTCAAAGGAGGCATTCCGGGAAGTCCGAGCGGTTGGGTTCTCATCCAGAGTGCGACCAAGAAGAAAGCTTCTGCTGCCCCATCGGTTTAAGAAAGGGAATGGGATGACCACATTAGCCGTCTATGACATTGGACATCAGAAAGTGAGCGACATCGAATTGGATGCCCGGATCTTTGAGGCAAAGATAAGTCCTACACTTATCCACGAGGTCATCCGAAGGGATCTCGCTTCCCAGAGAAAAGGGACGGCTGCTACAAAAAACAGGGCCCTTGTCCGAGGAGGGGGAGCCAAACCCTGGAGACAAAAAGGAACCGGAAGGGCCCGGGCAGGATCCCGAAGATCTCCTCTCTGGAGAGGAGGGGGAACCATCTTTGGTCCCATGCCAAGAAGCTATTCCTTCTCTCTTCCCAAAAAAGTAAGGAGGGCAGCCCTCAGAGCGGCTCTCAGCCTAAAGCATCAGGAGGGAAAACTCATCCTTCTGAACGATTTTCCACTGGCAGGATTTAAAACCCGCCCCGTTCTTGAAGTGCTGAGAAGATTTCAAGTGGAGGACGCCCTGATTGTCACGGATGAAAGACATGCTTATTTAGAAAGATCGTCTCGAAATATCCCTGGAATTGAAGTCCTCCGTTATGAAAGCTTAAATGTCTATGAAATCTTAAATCATCAACATCTGATTTTACTCCGTCCAACGGTTGAAAGGATCGAAGGGGCACTCGCATCATGAAGGAACCGCAGAAAATTATCCGAAGGCCTTGGATTACTGAAAAGAGCACCCGACAGAAAGAGGAGAGTGGTCAATACGTTTTTGAAGTTCATCGGGATGCCAATAAGATTGAGATTCAATCAGCCGTTGAACGCGTCTTTAGGGTGAAGGTTCTCCAGGTAAGAACCTCGAACGTACTGGGCAAGATGAAACGATTGGGAAGAAGATACGGGAAGAGACCTGATTGGAAAAAGGCCATCATCACCCTGAGGGAAGGGGATCGCATTGATTTCTTCGAAGGAGCTTAAATTGGAAATTCGAAATCCCAAGCACCAAATTCCAAATAAGCACCAATGTTCGAGATACAAAATTTCCAAACGAAAAAGTTTTGAATTTGCATATTGGAATTTGGGAATTATTTGGGATTTGGGATTTGAATGTTGGGATTTATAGGAGTTCAGTAATGGCGATTAAAAAATTCAGACCCACCTCTCCTGGAAAGCGGTTTCAGACCATCTCCGAGTTTGAGGAAATCACCTCCATGACGCCGGAAAGAAGTCTCCTTCGCCCTTTGAAAAAGACAGGGGGGAGAAACTGTTACGGAAGGATTACCGCCTGGCACCGAGGAGGAAGGCATAAACGAAAATATCGATTGATTGACTTCAAACGGGACAAACGGGAGATCCCGGCGAAGGTCGCCTCCATCGAATACGATCCAAATCGATCGGCTCGGATTGCCTTGCTTCACTATACCGACGGCGAGAAGCGGTATATCCTTGCCCCTTCTCAATTGCGGGTTGGGGAGCAGGTGATGGCGAGCCCGGCAGCGGATATTAGACCCGGCAATGCTCTGCCCCTCCGAAATATTCCGACCGGCACATTGATTCACAATATCGAGTTGAAAGTGGGAAAAGGGGGTCAGATCATTCGGAGCGCCGGAGGCTCCGGCCAATTGATGGCGAAGGAAGGAAAGTATGTCCATGTCAAACTCCCCTCGGGTGAAGTCCGGTTGATCCTTCAGGAGTGTTATGCCACCATTGGCCAGGTGAGCAACCTCGAGCATGAAAACATCTCCTTGGGAAAAGCGGGTAGAAATCGTTGGCTGGGGCGGAGGCCCACGGTTCGTGGGGTGGCCATGAATCCCGTGGACCATCCTTTAGGCGGCGGCGAGGGAAAGAGTTCCGGAGGGAGACATCCCTGTACGCCGTGGGGAGTGCTGGAGAAGAAGACTCGAAAAAATAAAACGACTGATAAATATATTTTGAAGAGGAGAGATTGATGGCCCGTTCAATCAAAAAGGGGCCTTTTGTCGATTCCCATTTGATGAAAAAGGTGGAGGAGGCCCGAAGGACAAAGGAAGCGAGAGTGATCAAGACCTGGACGAGGCGATCCACCATTGTCCCTGAAATGGTTGGGTTGACCTTTGCCGTCCATAACGGGAAAAAGTTTATCCCAGTCTTCGTGACCGAGGAAATGGTCGGACACAAGTTGGGGGAATTCTCCCCCACCCGAACCTTCCACGGCCATTCCGGAGATCGGAAAACCAAAATTAAAGGGAAGGCAACTCCATAGCGGGTGAACGGCGAGATGGAAGTGACAGCAAAATTAAGATTTGTCCGGGTGGGGCCCAGAAAGGCACAATTGGTAGCCGATCTGATCCGGGGCAAGGGGTCAGAAGAGGCTTTAAATATCCTGACTTTTACAAAGAAGGCAGCGGCGAAGATCGTCATCAAATTATTAAAATCGGCCATTGCCAATGCCACCCAAAAGAAGAACATCGACATAGATCGCCTTTACATTAAAAAGATTACTGTGGATCAGGGGCCGACGATGAAACGTTTTCAACCCAGAGCCTTGGGCCGTGCCACCACGATCCGAAAGAGAAGCAGCCATATTACGATCGTCTTGGACGAAGGACGAAGCTAGCACAGGAGGACGAACCTTGGGACAGAAAGTACATCCAATAAGTTTTCGACTGGGACTGATTAAGTCCTGGGATTCTCGATGGTATGCAGAGAAGGATTATTCTCAACTTCTCATCGAAGATATTCGAATCCGTGACTATCTCAAGAAGAAGCTTCACCATGCCGGGGTCTCCAAGATCGAAATTGAACGGGCTGCCAGCAAGGCGAAAAAGGCGAAGGTCACCATCTTCACCGCCCGGCCTGGCATCATCATCGGGAAAAAGGGGGCGGAGGTGGAGAACCTGAAAAAAGAACTCCAAAAGATGACCGGCAAAGAAATTTTTATCAATATCCAGGAGGTCAAGAGGGCAGAGATCGATGCCCAATTGGTGGCTGAGAATGTGGCCCTCCAGTTGGTAAGACGGGTTGGGTTTCGAAGGGTAATGAAGAAAGCCGTGACTTCCGCACTCAAACTGGGCGCGAAGGGGATCAGGATTGCTTGCGCAGGAAGATTGGGAGGGGCGGAAATGGCCCGGAGAGAATGGTATCGGGAGGGTCGAGTTCCCCTTCACACCCTCAGGGCGGATATCGACTTTGGCCTAGCCGAAGCGAAGACCACCTATGGGATCATTGGAGTGAAGGTTTGGATATTTAAGGGAGAAGTCTTCCCGACAAAAGAGGGAGAGGAAAAAGCGGCTTAAAAGTGACGAGTAATGAGGACTTAGGACTGAGTTAGAGATTTCACTCAGTCCTAATCACTCAGTCCTGAGGAACTTAGTTATGTTGATGCCAAAGAAGACAAAATATCGAAAGCAACAAAAGGGGAAGAGAAGAGGGGTTGCTTCCCGGGGGAATACCCTCAACTTTGGTGACTTCGGACTGCAGGCGGTAGAATGCGGTTGGTTGACTTCTCGCCAGATTGAAGCCGCTCGAATTGCCATGACCCGATTCATCAAGCGGACCGGCCGAATCTGGATTCGCATCTTCCCAGACAAACCCATTACAAAGAAACCTGCAGAAACCCGGATGGGAAAAGGAAAGGGCGCTCCGGAAGATTGGGTGGCCGTTATCCGGCCAGGTCGTATTCTTTATGAAATGGAAGGGGTTTCCGAAGAAAGCGCCAAGGAGGCATTCCTTCTAGCCTCCCATAAATTGCCCCTTCATACAAAGTTCATCATGAGGGGGAGCCATCTATGAAGGCCAAGGAACTTCGCCAACTGAGCGAAGGCGAGTTGCTCATCAAGGAGAAGGAACTCGGTGAGGAACTTTTTAATCTTCGCTTTCAGCATGCCACAGGACAGTTGGAGAATGTGATGCGAATCCCTCAGGTCAAGCGGGACATCGCACGGGTGAAGACGATCTTGAAGGAGAAGGCTCCGGATAAAGGAAAATAAATATCTTCCCCCTCCCACCAGGGGAGGGGCGATGATTTGGGACCCATACCGAGGGATGGGCAAATTTCGGAGGGAATTTTTGAATATGCCAACGGGAGAGAGAGGCAAGCGAAAAACGTTAACGGGCGTGGTGGCGAGCGATAAAATGGATAAGACTATCGTCGTCATGGTCAATCGCCTCGTCCGTCACCCTGTCTATAAGAAATATATTCGGAAGAGGACGAAGGTGAAGGCCCACGACGAAAAGAATGAATGCCATATTGGAGATAAGGTCCTGTTGACCGAAACCCGTCCGCTTAGCAAAGAGAAAAGGTGGCGTGTCAAGGAAGTCCTTGAACGGGCCGCTTAACCATTTGGAAGGCTGAAGGTGGAAGGGTGAGAAAAGATTTTACCACTTTCCACATTCTACCCTCCACTTTCCGGTAGGGAGTGGATCATGATTCAGATGCGGAGTATCCTCGAAGTCGCCGATAATTCAGGAGCCAGAAAATTGGGATGCATTAAAGTCCTCGGCGGAACCCGTCGGAAATATGCCACCTTGGGAGATATCATCGTTGTATCCGTCAAAGATGCCCTCCCCAATTCTAAAATTAAGAAAGGGGATGTGGCTCGTGCCGTCATCGTCCGGACAAGGAAAGAAGTGAAGCGTCTGGATGGTTCTTACATCAAATTTGATGACAACTCCGCTGTCCTCATCAATCCCCAGGGGGATCCTGTGGGGACCCGAATTTTCGGACCAGTGGCCCGAGAACTTCGGGCCAAACGATTTATGAAAATCATCTCCTTGGCTCCGGAGGTCCTCTAAGGACAGTCTGCCACTCCTGCCCCGGTCCCGACCGAGAGCGAGGCAGGCAGGGATGAGGGTGAAAAGGGATTTGAAATGACCGTTCCAAAATATCACATCAAAAAGAATGACCTGGTCATGGTCATCAATGGAAAAGAGAAGGGGAAGAGTGGTCGAGTTCTGAAGGTCCTTCCCGAGAAGGCGAAGGTGCTGATTGAAAAGATTAATTTTGTCAAGAGGCATTCTCGCCCCCACGGGAAACAGAGGCAAGGAGGGATTTTGGAAAAGGAGTCACCGCTCCATATCTCCAATGTGATGCTTCTGTGTGAGAAATGCAATAAACCCATTCGAATCGGACACCGCGTCCTGGAAGATGGGAAGAAGGCGCGGTTCTGTCGAAAATGTGGGGAACTCTTGGATAAGTAGGTGATCGAATGGCTAAATTAAAAGAGGTCTACCAGGAAAAAGCAGCCCCTGCGCTGCTCAAGCGGTTCAACTATAAGAATGGGATGGAAGTCCCTAAGCTGGAGAAAATCGTGATCAATATGGGACTGGGAGAGGCCATCCAGAATGTAAAAATTCTCGACTCCGCGGCCCAAGAACTCAATCAGATTACGGGACAGAAGTCTGTTATTACGAAGGCGAAAAAATCAATTGCCCAGTTCAAATTGAGGACGGGGATGCCGATTGGATGCATGGTGACCCTTCGGAAAGAGAGGATGTACGAATTTTTCAATCGCTTAGTCAATATCGCTCTCCCAAGGGTGAGGGACTTCAAGGGTCTCTCTGGAAAGTCTTTCGATGGAAGGGGGAATTATGCCCTTGGAATTCGTGAACAACTGATCTTTCCAGAAATTCGTTACGATAAGATTGACAAGATTAAAGGGATGAACATTGTCATTGTGACCACAGCCAAGACCGATGAAGAAGGAAAGGAACTGTTGAAATTGCTGGGAATGCCATTCAGAAATTAAATCCCTCCTTTTTGTAGGGAACGGTTTCAAACCGTTCCCTCCGTGGGAGAGGGGATGACCGGGAGGAAAAATTGGCTAAGCTTTCTTTGAGGAATAAGGCAAAAAGGCCTCAGAAATTTAAAGTGCGCGAATACCATCGATGTCCTCTCTGCGGAAGGCCGAGGGCTTATTACCGAAAATTCGACATGTGCCGGCTTTGTTTAAGAAAGTATGCCTCCCGAGGCGAGATCCCCGGGATGATCAAATCCAGCTGGTGAAAGGTGTGGGAGTTCGTATGTCCATGACAGATCCAATAGCCGATATGTTTACACGAATTCGCAATGGGTCTAAAGCGAAATTCGAAAAGGTGGATGTCCCCTCTTCTAAAATGAAACGAGAGATCGCTAAGATCTTCAAGGAAGAAGGGTTCATCAAGAGCTTCAAAGTCGTCACAGATGATCAAAAACACGAGGTGATCCGAATTTCTCTCAAATATGATGTCACCCGGAAGGAGGTCATCCATCTCCGACGGATCAGCAAACCAGGGCGGCGGGTCTATGTGGGAAAAGACAGTATTCCCTCTGTCATGAGTGGGCTAGGGTTTTCGATCCTCTCGACCTCAAAGGGAATCTTGACGGATAAATCTGCCCGAAAGGCCGATATGGGGGGAGAGGTCTTGTGTTACGTCTGGTAAAAATTAGAAGGTGGAAAGCGGAAGGTCGAAGGTGGTACAAACCACTTTCTACTTTCTACGCTCCCCTATCGGAGTGATCAATGTCTCGTATTGGAAGGATGCCCGTACTCATGCCGAAGGAAGTGAAGGTCGCCTCGGATCCCTCAAAGGTCGAGGTGACAGGCCCCAAAGGTCTTCTCACTCACCCACTTCCTCAGGGGATTTCAATTTCCGTGGATGGAGGAAAGATACTTGTTCACCGCGCCAATGACCAACGAACAACCAGAGCGCTACAGGGTTTAACACGGAGTCTCGTCGCCAATATGGTCACTGGCGTGACACAGGGATTTGAAAAAAAGCTTGAGATCGTGGGAGTGGGTTTCCGGGCAGATCTTCAGGGCAGCACCCTCAAACTCGCCCTGGGATATTCTCACCCCATCCTCTATCCCGTTCCTAAGGGAATCAAGGTGGAGATAGAGAAACAAACTCTTCTCACGGTGAAAGGGATTGACAGACAACAGGTGGGAATCGTTGCCGCCCAACTTCGTTCGATCAAGCCACCCGAACCCTACAAGGGAAAGGGCATAAGATACCTCGGTGAACGGATCCGTAAGAAGGTCGGGAAGACCAAAGCTTAGAAAATAAACCCGTCCCGCAACGCGGGACAGGGAGGAATGCCTTGAAAGACAGAAAGAAGTTAGCCAGATCGAAAAGGAAAAAGAGAGTGAGGAGTCGTGTCGTCGGAACTTCTGAGCGTCCTCGTCTCAATGTCTTCCGAAGTCTGAAACATATTTATGCTCAAGCCATTGAGGATGCGACGGGGAAAACCCTCGCCAGTGCCTCCACCCTGAGTTCTGAAATGAAAGGAAGTGTTCGTAGTCCGGGGAATGTGGAAGCGGCAAAGAAAGTTGGGGAACTGATTGCCAAGAAATGCCTTGAAAAGGGAATTCAAAAAGTGGTCTTTGATCGAAGTGGGTATCTTTATCACGGCAGGATTAAGGCCTTAGCCGAGGCTGCCAGAGCCGGTGGTTTGATCTTTTAACGGAGGGAAAGACATTGCCGAAAATTGATCCAAGTACTTTGGAACTAACCGACCGAGTGGTTCATATCAACCGAGTGGCCAAAGTGGTGAAGGGAGGGAGACGTTTCAGCTTCAGCGCCCTGGTGGTGGTTGGAGATGGAAACGGCTACGTGGGAAGCGGGCTGGGTAAAGCCAATGAAGTCCCAGAGGCCATTCGAAAGGGGATTGAACACGCGAAAAGGAACTTGACCAAGGTTCCCATCATCAATAAAACGATCCCCTATGAGGTGTTGGGGAAATTTGGAGCAGCAAGAGTCATGCTCAAACCAGCCTCCGAAGGAACGGGTGTGATTGCCGGTGCAGCCGTCAGGGCCATTGCTGAGTCTGCAGGGATCCAAAACATTTTGACAAAATCTCTCGGATCGAACAACCCTTACAATCTCATCAAAGCCACCCTCCAAGGAATCAATCAATTGAAGACTCCTGAAGAGGTTGTTGATAAGAGGCGTGAGCCGGCGACGGAAAACTAAGGGGGGCCGATATGGAGAAAACAATTACCGTCAAATGGATCAGGAGTGCGATCGGAAGAACCCACGATCAGAGAGAGACCCTCCGGGGCCTTGGATTCAAACGACTCCACCAAATCCTTACCTTGCCGGACCGACCCGAGATTCGGGGAATGATTGACCGTGTTATCCATCTGTTAGAAGTAAAGAAATAATCACAAGGGGAACAGGGATGCGATTAGATGAGTTGAGCCCTCCGAAAGGAGCGAGAAAGAAGGTCAAACGAGTGGGGAGAGGCATTGGATCCGGCCATGGCAAAACAGCCTGCAAAGGATCCAAAGGTCAGAATGCCCGTTCCGGGAGAGGGACCAAAGCGGGCTTCGAGGGAGGCCAGATGCCTCTTCAACGACGCCTTCCGAAAAGGGGGTTTCGTTCCCCTTTTAAAAAACACTTTGCCATCATCCATGTGGGAGACCTCAATCGCTTCCCTAAAGATTCGGTGGTGGAACCCCATCTCCTCATCCAATCCGGCCTTCTAAAAAGAGAAGAACCGGTGAAGCTTCTCTCCGATGGAGAGCTTCAGCACCCTCTGACCGTCCGTGTCCATCACGTCAGCAAAGCCGCCCTTAAAAAAGTAGAAAGCGTCTCAGGGAGGGTGGAGGTCATTGGCTCATGATTTCAGGGGCCCAGAACATCTTTAAAATACCCGAGCTCAAAAGGAGGATACTGTGGAGCTTCGCCTTCTTGGCGATCTATCGTATCGGTGTCCATATCCCCACCCCCGGGATTAACGGAGATGCGTTAGCCTCTTTCTTTGCCCAGGCCAAAGGGACGCTCTTCAGCCTCATCGACATGTTTTCTGGAGGGGCTTTGGAGAGGCTCTCGGTTTTCGCCCTGGGCATTATGCCCTATATCAGCGCCTCGATCATCCTTCAGCTTCTCACCGTGGTCATTCCCTATCTTGCCCAGCTCCAGAAAGAGGGGGAGATGGGCCGAAAAAAGATCGTTCAATATACGCGTTATGGAACCGTTGTCCTCAGCATGATCCAGGGATTCGGGATTGCTGTCGGTTTGGAGAATATGCAAGGGGCGGCCGGCGAGATGGTTGTCATGGCTCCAGGATGGTCCTTTCGAATCATGACCGTCATCACCTTAACCGCAGGGACTGCCTTCATCATGTGGTTGGGCGAGCAAATTACGGAAAGAGGAATTGGGAACGGCATCTCCCTGATTATCTTCGCAGGAATCGTCGCCAGAATGCCCAATGCCGTGGCCAGCACGGGTGAATACTTCCGATTGGGGCAGATGAGCATCATCACCGTCCTTTTTTTGATTGTCCTCATGATATTTGTGGTGGCCGCGATTATCTTTTTTGAAACCGCTCAGCGGAGACTGCCTGTCCAATACGCCAAGCGGATTGTAGGAAGAAGGGTTTATGGGGGCCAGAGCACCCATCTTCCCCTCAAGTTGAACACATCGGGCGTCATTCCTCCGATCTTCGCCTCTTCGATACTGATGTTCCCCTTGACGATTACGAGCTTCTTGCCCAAACCATTGTTGGATGCACACCCCTGGGTTGATTCGGTTCTTCAGAATTTCGGCCCCCAGGCGCTACTCTACAATCTTCTCTATGTGGGATTCATTTTCTTCTTCTGCTATTTTTATACGGCCGTTACCTTTAACCCGAATGATGTCGCCGATAATATGAAAAAATTTGGCGGTTATATCCCTGGCATCCGTCCTGGCCAGAAGACGGCTGAATATATTGATAAAGTGCTGACGCGGATCACCCTCGGGGGAGCGACTTATGTCGCCGCCATCTGCGTCCTGCCCACCTTACTCTATAGTGAATTCAAAGTCTCCTTCTATTTTGGAGGGACATCCCTCTTGATCGTGGTCGGCGTGGCGCTGGATACAGTCCAACAGATTGAAGCCCATATGCTCTCAAGGCACTATGAGGGGTTGATGAAAAAAGGCAGGTTGAAGGGGAGACGGGGGTAGAATAAGGTCCATTGCAAATTGAAAAATGGAATAGGGATTTTTTATGAATTTAATTCTACTCGGCCCTCCTGGGGCAGGCAAAGGGACTCAGGCCCAAAGAATGGTCGAAAGGTATCACCTCCCTCAGATCTCTACCGGAGATATCTTGAGGGCAGCGGTGAAGGGGAGCACCCCTTTGGGAACGAAAGCAAAGGGATTTATGGATCAGGGACAACTTGTCCCAGATGAAATCGTCATTGGCATCGTGGAGGAACGTCTGAAGGAAGAGGATTGCCATCCGGGCTTCATCCTCGACGGATTTCCAAGAACCATTCCTCAGGCCGAAGCGCTCCAGCCCATCCTCACCAAAATCAGAAAGACCATTGACCAGGTCATCAACATTGAAGTGGAATCCGAGGAATTGATCCGCCGGTTGACGGGAAGGAGGACCTGCAAAAACTGTGGGGCCATGTTTCACGTCCATTTCCAACCGCCTAAAACAGAGGGGATTTGCGACCGGTGCGGGGGAACCCTTTACCAACGTGGCGACGACAAGGAAGAAACCATCCGAACACGGTTGAAGGAATATGAGAAGCAGACCGCCCCTCTCATCGAGTATTATCGGGATAAGAAAACGCTTCGTTCCATTCAGGGAGTGGGCGGTCCCGATCAAATTTTTGATCAAATCATCCGTCTATTAGACGCAACGCCCGTTTAGGGGGCGGGTGGAGACGTTATGCCAAAGGAGGATGCGATCCAAGTGGAAGGGAGGGTACTTGAAACCCTTCCCAATGCCATGTTCCGAGTAGAATTGGAAAACGGCCACAAGGTACTGGCCCATATTTCTGGAAAGATGAGAATGCACTTCATCAAAATCCTCCCGGGAGATAAGGTGACGATAGAACTTTCCCCCTATGATCTCTCTCGGGGGAGAATTATTTTTCGGGAGAAATAGACTGTGAAAGTCAGGGCATCCGTCAAAAAAATCTGTGACAAGTGTAAAATTGTAAAACGAAAAGGGGTAATCCGGGTAATCTGTGAAAACCCCAAACACAAACAGCGACAAGGCTAACCTGGACGGTGGAAGGTAGAAAGTAGAAAGTGGTTTAAAACCACCCGCCACTTTCCACTCTCCACTCTCAATTAAAGGAGCTCATTATGGCACGTATTGCAGGAGTGGATCTTCCAAAGGATAAACGGGTGGAGATCGCCCTCACCTATATCTATGGAATTGCAAGACCCTCTTCCAATAAAATTCTCGAAAAGGCGAACATCAATAAGGACACCAAAGTGAACAAGCTCACCGAGACCGAGGTGGTTCGGATCCGAGATATTATTGAACAGGAATACAAGGTGGAGGGGGATCTCAGAAGAGATGTTGCCACCAACATCAAGCGATTGATGGATATTGGTTCCTACCGAGGGCTTCGCCATCGAAAATCTCTGCCCCTTCGCGGTCAAAGGACTCACACCAACGCCAGGACTCGAAAAGGACCACGCCGGGCCATCATTGGAAAGAAAAAAGAGAAGGAGTCGCCGAGTAAACCCCGTTAGAAAATTTGGACGGGGCTTAGATCTTAGAGAGACATTTTATGAAGTTCACCTTCTGTAAATAAAGAGACTCATTTTAAACGGGGTAAAGGAGGCATTATGCCCAAGGGGCAGGGAATAAAGAAAAAGAAGGTTAAAAAGAATATTCAAGTGGGAATTGCCCACATCCAGGCGACGTTCAACAATACCATCATTACTATTACTGATCCAGAGGGAAATGTGATCACCTGGTCCAGCGCCGGCACACAAGGTTTCAAGGGCTCCCGAAAAAGCACTCCCTTTGCTGCGCAAATGGCGGCAGAGGATGCTGCCAAAAAGGCGATGGAACACGGCGTTCGCTCCATTGATGTCTATGTCAAGGGTCCAGGAGCTGGAAGGGAATCGGCACTGCGATCGCTTCAGGCAGCTGGCTTGAAAGTCCATCTCATTAAGGACGTCACGCCTATTCCCCACAATGGATGTCGCCCTCCTAAGCGAAGAAGGGTATAAGGAGGTTAACGTTGGCGAGACATACGGAATCGGTTTGTCGGCTTTGTCGGAGGGAAAATCTCAAGCTCTTTCTCAAAGGGGAGAGGTGCTATACGGAGAAGTGTGCGTACGACCGGAGGAATTACCCTCCTGGACAACATGGTCAGGGTCGGAAAAAGTTCTCGGCCTACGGAACTCAGCTTCGGGAAAAACAGAAAGTGAAAAGGATGTATGGGATTCTGGAAAACCAGTTCCGTAACATTTTTAAAGAAGCGGATCGACAAAAGGGCATTACCGGAGAAACCCTCCTTTCTCTTTTGGAAAGGAGATTAGACAACATCGTCTACCGACTCGGTTTTGTTCATTCCTGACACGTAGCGCGTGTGACACTCTCGACGTCAACTGGGAATTGCTGCGTCAT
>CAYGWV010000115.1:0-3058 GCA_964353925.1 uncultured Syntrophaceae bacterium
GGGCATGCCCCTCTTTGAAAGACCAGGCCTAAACTTCGTCGAAAGGATCCCCCTTCTTCTTTTTGAGGATGTTTCGGAACGGGGGCGCTCATTTCGGAATCGATCTGCGGTCTCTTCTCCTTCTCTTGAAGGTGCCATTCGATGGCCTTGGCCACTGCATCAGAGCAGGAGAGAACCTTCCCTTCTCGGTACCAGACCGGAGTATGGCAACTGATGCCCTTCAGCTGACGAATGATGTCTTCGGGTTCAATCCCGGAACGAAACGCTAGAGAGACGAGACGGCCTATGGCCTCGGATTGAGAGGCCACACACCCTCCCGCCTTTCCTATCTGATTAAAGATCTCAAAAAGTCTTCCTTCCTCATCTTCGTTTACCGTCACATAGAGGTTCCCACAACCGGTTCGGATTTTTCGGGTGGAACCATGAATCACATCCTCGCGAGCCTTCGGCTTCCTATCCACCTCGCGAGACTCTTCTTCTCCCTCCAATCGATCCACGATCGGGGACACCATCCCTCTATAAAGAACTTGTTTTGTTCGACTCCTATCCCGGTAGATGGTCACTCCCTTACAGCCTAGCTCGTAAGCCAATTTATAGACCTTACCCACATCATCCACCGTGGCCTCATGTGCGAAATTGACCGTCTTGGAAACGGCATTGTCTGTGTATTTCTGGAAAGCCGCCTGCATCCGGATATGGTCCTCAGGAGTAATGTCGTGGGCGGTCACAAAGAGTTTCCGGATGTTCTCTGGAACTTCTTTAACATTCTGGATATTTCCACTGTGAGCGATCTTCCTCATCAGTTCTTCCGAATAGAATCCTTCCTGTTTCGCCAACGCCTCGAAGTAGGGGTTGACTTCCAAAAGCTCCTTACCTTCCAACACGTGGCGAACAAAGGCCAGGGCAAAGATCGGCTCGATCCCCGACGAGGTTCCTGCAATAATCGAGATGGTCCCCGCAGGGGCAATGGTGGTGACGGTCGCATTTCTCATCGCATCCCAGCGGCCTTTCAGCATACTCCCTTCGAAATTAGGAAAGGGACCTCTTTTCAGAGCCAACTCTCGGGAAGCTTCTCTCGCCCTCTTCTGGATAAAGGACATGACCTTCCCCCCGATCTCCAGGGCCTTCGGACTGTTGTAGGGAATTCCCAAGAGAACGAGAAGGTCAGCAAATCCCATGATTCCCAGACCGATCTTTCGATTTGCCTTGGTCATCGCTTCAATCTGGGCAAGAGTATAGCGATTCATATCGATCACATTATCTAAAAAATGCACAGCCCTTTCGATCACGGAACCTAATCTTTCCCAATCGATGGCTCCGTTCCTGACCATATGGGAGAGATTGATGGAACCAAGATTACAAGACTCAAAAGGGAGGAGGGGCTGTTCTCCGCAGGGATTGGTGCTCTCGATCCGTCCCACTTGAGGGGTGGGGTTGTCTTGATTGATCCTGTCGATGAAGATGATTCCCGGATCCCCGTTCTTCCAGGCAAAATAGATCATTTTCTCAAACACTTCACGGGCGCGCTGAGGACGAATCACTTCATTCGTTCTTGGATTTCGAAGAAAATACTCCTTATCATTTTCTACCGCCTCCATAAATTCATTGGTGGCAGCCACCGAGATATTGAAATTATTGAAGTGACGGTCGCCTTCTTTACATTGGGTGAAATCGAGAATGTCAGGATGGTCTACACGAAGGATGCCCATATTGGCCCCCCTTCGCGTTCCTCCTTGCTTAATCGTCTCTGTCGCTGTATCAAAAACGCTCATGAACGAGACAGGACCGCTCGAAACTCCATGCGTCGAACCCACCACATCATTTTTCGGCCTGATCCGAGAGAAAGAAAAACCTGTTCCGCCCCCGCTTTTTTGAATTAAGGCCATCTGTTTCACGGCATCGAAGATTTCATCCATGGAATCTCCCACAGGAAGAACGAAGCAGGCGGAGAGTTGCTGAAGCTCTCTCCCCGCATTCATCAACGTGGGAGAATTGGGAAGGAAGTCCAGGGAAGCCATCATAGAATAGAATTCGTCCTCAATGGGAGGAAGATCGATTTCGGGATGATAGAACCGGTCCGCTTGAGCAATATTCTTTGCCACGCGCCGAAAAAGCTCTTCAGGTGTTTCCACAGCATTTCCCTGTGGGTCTTTTTGAAGGTAACGTTTCTTTAGTACGGTCATCGCATTTTGCGTCAGTTGAACCATCTCCATCTTCTGTCCTCCTCAACTAGATATAAGCAATATTAGAATACTTACCACAATATTTTGTGTTGTCAAGGGAAATTTTCGGGGATGCGGAAATTTTTGGGGAAAAGACTCCCTCTGAAATTGCGATGGATCTGTTTCCCGGGGTTCCTCCCTCTGAGGTCTTCTTAGGAATCTCTGAGACCTCCAGCCATTTAGAGGTTTTGAAAGAAAAGGGGAGTATCAGGATAAAGGGGAAGAAGGGAAAGGCTATTATTCTTTAGAAAATTAAAGCCGAAGGTTGCCCTAAATAACGACTCTTTAAATTCCAATTGATTCATTTATCCCAATTTAGTAAACTCTCCATATCATCCTGGTTGCATATTTCGTGGGGTCAGGGTTTTTCCTATCGAGAGAAAAAGGTGGACAAGAAAGAGAAAAATAAATTAGAGAAATTTCTCGCCGACTACTTTAAGAACATCCACAAGGTTTACACCGAAGATTGACGATGTTTACAAATAGGCTGAAAATTAAGCAATGTCAAGAGGTGCACTATGAATAAAATAAAGATGAGGAAAGAACTCACAGACAAAGACATTATCAGTCTATTGAAAAAGCATAAAGACCTTTTGAAAAAATACAAGGTCAAAAGAATTGGTTTATTTGGCTCTTATGTTAGAGGAGAACAGAAGAAGCATAGTGACATCGATTTTCTCGTAGAGTTTGAAGAACCCAATTTTGATAATTTTATGGATCTGGCTTTCTCCCTCGAAGATTTGTTTAGAAAAAAGGTGGAGTTAATTACGAATGGCAATCTAAGCCCCTATATGCAGCCCTATGTTGAGAAAGAGGTCAGATGGTATGAAACATAA
>CAYGWV010000116.1:0-5225 GCA_964353925.1 uncultured Syntrophaceae bacterium
CGACCGGGATTCACTCATCATCCTCGCCCCTTATGTGACCTTGGATGCCGGAACAGGATGTGTTCACACCGCACCCGGCCACGGTCAAGAGGACTACGAAAGTGGAGTGAAATATGGCTTGGAGATCTACAGCCCGGTCGATGACGATGGCCGGTTTACCCAAGATGTCCTTTTCTTTGCGGGACAATTTGTTTTTGACGCCAATGATGCCGTGAACAAGAAGCTGGCTGAAGTGGGAGCGCTCCTTAAGGAGGAGAGGATGGTGCACTCTTATCCGCATTGCTGGCGTACCAACGACCCGATCATCTTTCGGGCCACGGAGCAATGGTTCATCTCGATGGATAAAATGGGATTGAGACGGAATGCCCTGAAGTCGATCAATGAAGTGACCTGGATTCCTCCCTGGGGAAGGGATCGAATTTACGGGATGATTGAAAACCGACCCGATTGGTGTGTCTCCAGGCAGAGGGCCTGGGGGATTCCGATCACCGTCTTTTACTGCACGGCCTGCAAACAACCTTTGGTCAACCAGGAGACCATCGATCATGTCGTCCGTCTTTTTGAGGAGAAGGGAGCGGACATCTGGTTTGAAGAAGGGGCGGATCACCTTCTTCCCGAGGGAGCCCGCTGTCCTCAGTGCGGGGGGAAGCATTTTACGAAGGAGATGGACATTCTGGATGTCTGGTTTGACTCAGGAGTCTCCTATGCAGCCGTCCTGGAGAAACGGAGCGAGCTTGAGTTTCCAGCGAGTCTCTACCTGGAGGGAAGTGATCAGCACCGGGGATGGTTTCACAGTTCCCTTCTCACTTCCGTCGGGACAAGAGGTTGTGCGCCTTATCGTTCCGTCCTGACCCACGGATTTGTCGTGGATGGAGAGGGTAAGAAGATGTCTAAGTCAGCAGGAAATGTGGTCGCCCCCGAGGAAGTCATCAATCAATTGGGCGCCGATGTCCTGAGGCTCTGGGTCGCGGCGGAGGATTACAGAGACGACATTAAGATCTCGAACGAGATCCTGAAACGTTTAGCCGATAGCTACTTTCGAATCCGAAACACCTTTCGCTTTCTTTTGGGAAATCTTTACGACTTTGATCCTGAGAAAGAACGGGTTCCCGATCGTGAGCTCCATGAGATGGACCGATGGGCGCTCCATCAGCTTCAGAAACTCATTGCCAAGGTCCGCGAGGCTTATGAGCGTTTTGAGTTCCACACGGTCTACCATGGCGTTCAGAATTTTTGTGCGGTGGAGATGAGCGCCCTCTATTTTGATATTCTGAAGGATCGGCTTTATACATTTTCGTCGGGTTCTCGAGGCCGGAAATCGGCTCAGACTGCCCTTTATGAGATTTTGAAAGCTCTGACCTGCCTCATGGCTCCTATTCTCTCTTTTACGGCAGAGGAGGTCTGGAAATTCCTTCCGCAAGAGCCCGGGAAGGCAGAAAGCGTTCATCTCGCTTCGTTTCCTGAAGTGAAAAGTGAATATCTGGACGACTCCCTGAACGAACGTTGGGAGAGAATATGGGAAATCCGAGCCAAGGTGACCAAAGTTCTGGAAGAGGCGCGTAAAGAGAAGGTCATCGGACTCTCATTGGATGCACGGGTTCATCTCTATCTTTCCGAGAAGGTCTTTCCTTTTCTTGAATGTTATGAGAAGGATCTGAAGTCCAACTTTATCGTCTCGTCCGTCACCCTTCATCTGGCCAAAGATGAAAAAGAGGTGAGGGCGGAAGTATCCCCGGCAGAGGGTAAAAAGTGTGAACGATGCTGGAACTATGAGGTCAGTGTCGGTGCTCACAAGGAGCATGAGACCCTCTGCCACAGGTGCGTCGAAGCGATCAAGCAGTAAACAGATTGCGGATTTCGGATTGCGGATTGCGGAATGAAAATCTGACATCCAAAAATCCCTAATTGCCCCCTCTCACCAATGCCTGAAGTCAGGCACGAACGATGAAAATGCAGCACGCTTCCCTCCCCCTTGATGGGGGAGGGTGAGGGTGGGGGTGAGCAACAGAAGTTATCTGGATTTAAGGTTTCAAATTACGAAGAGATGGTTGATCCTGAACGAAAGCGTCAATAGAACAGTCATGAAACGAAAATACTGGGTCCTCTTAGTTTTCTGCATCGGGATTCTGTTGCTGGACCAGTGGACCAAGTCCATGGTTGTACAGGAATTACCTCTCTATCAGAGGGTGAAAGTGATCCAGGGGTTTTTTAATCTCACTCATGTCAGGAACACAGGGGGTGCTTTTGGAATTTTCGGGGGAGAAAAAGGAGGACTCGGTTCAATCCTCTTTGTGGTTGTGTCCCTGATTGCCATTGGAGCCATAGTCTTTCTCTTTCTTAAAATCAAAGAGAATGAGAAGACCCTCGCCCTCTCATTTTCTCTCATTCTGAGCGGCGCCATTGGAAACCTCATCGACCGCCTTCGATATGGAGAAGTGGTTGATTTCCTTGACTTCTATCTCTCTACCTACCATTGGCCTGCTTTCAATGTTGCAGACTCAGCTATCTGTATCGGTATCGGATTGATGGCCCTAGAGTTGGTGAAAGGAGATCGGGGAAAGAGCACCAAATCCCAAGCACCAAGTGACAAACCTGTTCCTGAGGAATTCAGGAATAAATCCAAATAAACCAAATTCGAAATCCCCTCACCCCATCCCTCTCCCCAGTGGGGAGAGGGGAAGGGTGAGGGGGTCATTTGAAATTGGAGCTTAGGAATTGTTTTGAGTTTCACATTTGGGATTTGGAATTTGAAATAAGTTATGTATCCCATCCTGTTCCAATCCGGCCGTTTCCATATTTACGCCTATGGGTTCTTCATCGTCGCGGGCTTTGCCGCGGCAGCGGTTCTTGCCATCCTGAAAGTGCGAAAATCTGGCTTAAAGATCTCTTTTGAGAATGCGACCGAACTCTTTTTCTATACGGTTCTTTCAGCCTTCCTTGGATCAAGAATCCTGTATGTCTTGATCAATTTCGATGTCTTTCTCCAACATCCTTTGCAGATATTTAAAATATGGGAAGGAGGGTTGGTCTTTTATGGCGGGCTTATCCCTGCGGCCGCGGTTGCCTTCTGGGTTATGAGGCGGCATGGATTGCCTCTCTGGAAATTGGCTGACCTGATTTCCCCTCTGATTGCCCTGGGCCTCTCTTCCGGTAGGATAGGTTGTTTTCTAGCGGGGTGCTGTTATGGGAAAGAGACTTCCCTGTCGTGGGCGGTCGTCTTTAGGAATCCGGACTCATTAGCCCGGTTGAATGTTCCACTTCATCCTACACAGCTCTATGACGCGGCGAATGGCTTAATCCTCTTTTTCTTTCTGAGTTGGATGGAGAAAAGAAAAGCTTTCGATGGTCAGATCTTCTGGCTCTTTCTCCTCCTCTATTCGATGACGCGTTTTTTCATCGAAATCTTCAGAGGCGACCCAAGAGGGTTCCTCTTCGGAGACCTCCTTTCCACCTCTCAAGCGATAGGAATCCTGTTGGCCATTTGCTCTCTTTTTATGTTATTCTATATGAAGAAAAGGGTTCAGAGACAGAAAGATGGCTGTTCTGGAAATCCTCAAATATCCTCATCGCGTATTGAAGAAACGGTCTGAAGAGGTCAGTCAGATCGATGAGGAAGTGAGAAAATTGATTCATGACATGAGAGAAACCATGTACGGGGCAGGGGGGGTCGGTTTGGCTGCCTGTCAAGTCGGAGTCTCTCGAAGGGTGATCGTTCTCGACGCCAGCCCGATGGATCCCCAGCACTCCTTCTTCGCCTTGATCAACCCTGAGATCATATCCGAAGAAGGCGAGATTGACCACGAAGAAGGATGTTTGAGCGTCCCGGATTATTTGGAAAAAGTGAAGAGGAAAGAGAAGGTCTGTGTGAGGGGGATGTCTCCGGAAGGAATGGAAATGGAGATCAGGGGAGACGGGATATTGGCCATTGCGCTCCAACACGAAATTGACCACATCAATGGGATTCTTATCCTGGACAGGGTGAGTCGGCTGAAAAGAGAAATTTATCGGAATAAATTAAAGAAAGAGAAACGTAAGGAAGAAAAACCTTGAGCGTACCGCCTTGGCGGATCGTTTTCTTTGGAACCCCATCTTTTGCAATCCCTACCCTGCGGTGCCTTTTGGAGGGACCTGATGAAGTGGTGGGTGTCGTCACTCAACCGGACAGGGAAAAGGGAAGAGGGAGAAAAATGGTTATTTCTCCCATAAAAGAACTTGCTCTCCAGCACGGCCTCACCCTTCTCCAGCCAGAGAAAGTGAAGGAAGAAGCTTTTCAGGAGGCGGTGAGAGGTCTTCAACCGGACCTCTTCGTGGTCGTCGCCTACGGTCAGATTTTACCAAAGTCCGTTCTAAACATTCCAAAATATGGAGCCGTCAATGTCCATGCCTCCTTACTTCCCAGATATCGGGGAGCCGCTCCCATTGCCTGGGCAATCCTGAAGGGGGAGAAAGTGACAGGCGTGACGACCATGGTCATGGATGAAGGCATGGACACAGGAGACATCCTTTTACAGACGGAGGTTCCAATCGGTGACGAGGAGACTTGCGAGAACCTCCATGATCGGTTGGCCTCTCTGGGAGCTCAACTGTTGTCAAAGACTTTAGAGAAAATGAAGGCAGGAGATATACGGGCCATCCCACAGGATCATTCAAAAGCGACCTCTGCCCCTCCTCTTAAGAAAGAAGACGGGCAGATTGATTGGAGGAAAGGGGCGGCAGAAATCGATCGACAAGTCCGGGCCTTTCATCCATGGCCCGGTGCTTTTACGACATGGGGAGACCGGTTGCTGAAAATTTATAGAGGAGAAAGAAGAGAAAGGAAGCCTGCGGGAAAGCCAGGGGAGGTGGTCTGGGTGGGATCGGATTTTATCGAAGTGGAAGCAGGGAAGGATTCTTACCTTATCGAGGAAGTTCAATTGGAAGGGAGGAAGAAAATGACCATCCGAGAATTTCTGTCAGGACATTCTATCTCTGTGGGAACAGTCTTTCGGTAAATCATAGGTTTTGAGTTCGGGGTTCAGAGTTCGGAGCATTAACCCCTAGTCAAACACTCCGAATTTCTGCCTGGGCATAGCCGCTTCGATGAAGGCAGACGGAACTTATTCAAACGCATTTTATAAATTGACATTCGCCCCTCACCCTTCCCCTCTCCCCCATTTGGGGAGAGGGCGGGGTGAGGGGAAAAGCTGTTATTTCACAATAAAATTAGTGATTTGACAAAAAAACGA
>CAYGWV010000117.1:0-20378 GCA_964353925.1 uncultured Syntrophaceae bacterium
CGGGAGGCGAAGAAGCCGGATACTTACCTCTTGAACGTCACCAGGCTGATTACACAAGAAATCTCTTTAATGAAAGACACAAAAAGCCCGCGCCAAGCCTTTTCGAGGCAAAGCAAACTCCTCCGGGATGCCTTCATTGAACCCTCATAATCATCTCTTTCCGGTTTCCTTGTTCCGTTTTTTGGCTGTCTCTCCACTAGCAAAGAGCGGTGATAAATGATTACCATGGGGAATAAGGCATACTTACCGAGCTTTCGCCCCGGTGTCGCCTTCAAAAGTGTGCGGATTAGCCAACGCGGAGGCTTGGTGATTTCCGATTGAAACGTGCATAAGACAGGATCAGAGAAAGGGCCCTCTGTGAAGGGCTCCGGCAAACACTTACTCTATTCTGTTGAATCCTGCGGGTCCAAGGTCTTCCGGAGCTCCTTGACGATCGGGCCATCCTCCTTCCAAAGATGGCAGGTGTTTATAAATTTTTTTATGGTCTGTTCGGGAAGGCCTGTTTTCCTTGTTTCCGCAACGTAGGCAGTCCAGTATCCCTGAACGGCAGATTCCCCCATAGCGATGACGAGGCTCGTCAGGTGTGCGCACCCTTTTACGCCGCCGACGATCTTCTTTACCTTCATGCTGTAGCCTGGGGCGATCTCCAAGCCTTCCAATTTTCGGATCCAGGGAAGCACCTCTGGACATTCTTCCCTCGGGTGATGGGGCATGGTGGCTTCTGCTTGTTCGATCAACATCCCCGGACCCTTGACCTTCAATTGAATAACCATGTGGTGCACAAGCTCAGACTCCTCTGAGACTTCGTTGGGCCTGGCCCGATATCGATGGTCTATGAGGCTGCCCTCCACAAGGACGGTGTGGGCCCCCAGATCGGACGTTCGCATTGAAATTTCTCTGGTATGAACAAGTCTCTTCATGAGTTTCCTCCACTTTCAACTCTCACAATGTGTGCTATGGAAAATTCAAAATGGTACAAGAAATCTATAAAAGAGCGAAATCGTCTGACAGGGATAATCGGGGGATGAATCAACCCTTCGACCTTTCCCGGTCTAAAGCCCGGGGTTTGCTCAGGGTTGATACTGAGCGGCGCTTTTGACCCCATCCAAGGGATGCGGTTTGGCGCCGTCGAAGTATCAACTTTTAGTCATTCATCGTTCCTTAAAGATATCAGAAGTATTCCGGTTATTTTTTGAATCGTCCTTTCTTCTTTTCGGATGGTCTTGATTGACCGGCAAATTGATAAAAAAGGAAGATCCCTTGTCTAATTGACTCTCCACATCAATATATCCTTTATGGTCTTGAACGATCTGGTTCGAGATCGATAGCCCTAATCCGCTTCCTGTAATTTTCGTGGTATAGAAGGGATTGAAAATCTCTTCTAACTGATCCGACGGAATTCCACAGCCTGTGTCAGTAAACTCAATCTGCACATAAGGTTCTCCGCCGGGCTTCATAAAGGATTGGGTTTTAACGGTAATCTTTCCCTTCTCGGGGGAGGCATCAATCGCATTTATTAGAATGTTTAAAAAAACTTGTTTAATCTGTTCCCGATCAATCTGGACAGGAGGTAAATCGGAAGCATAGCTTTTAATAATATTGATTAGCTTCTTCTTCGCCTCTGTTGAAACCAAGAGAATCATTCCATCTAAAATAATGTTAATATGTTCCATCTCTAACTTTGGATCGGAAGGTCTGGCAAAATCGAGAAGTTCCGTGACGAGCGAAGAAATTCGGTCTACCTCTCCGGAGGCAATCTGGAGGAATTTGTTTCGAAATTCTTCATCGTCAAGCCGTTCCGGCAATAGGTGAGTCAAGGTCTTGATGGCAACCAAGGGGTTACGAATTTCATGGGCCAGTCCAGCAGTTAGGGTTCCCAAAGAGGCCAAACGGTCTGCCCTCCGAATATAGGATTTCGATCTTTTCAAATCCTCATAGAGCCTTGCATTCTCAATAGCGATTGCCGTTTGGTTTGCCAAGGTGCTGAGCAATTCAATATCTTCACGGGAATAAATATCTTTAGTGAACTTATGGCTTAAATTAATCATCCCAATGAGCTGCTCCTTCCAAATGAGGGGGATGCTTACTTCCGCCTCCAATAAAGACATTTCATTAACGACATTATTTATCACCGGGATATGGACTCTTTTGGCCAATTCTTCCCGGATAATAATCTCCCCGACTTTATGTAAATAATAGGGTAGGGGGTCGTCCTTAGAGAGGCGTTGGGTAGAGGTTGTAATATTCACATTCTTTGATTCACGTAAAGTATACCCTCCCTTTTCTTCGCTCACCAAAAAGAGCGAAGCCTTCTCAACCCCCATGGTCTGGGTGATGGTCTCAATGATCGTTTTTGAAAGGGATTGTAAATCGAGGATGGAGACCATGGCCTTACTGAATTTCCCTAAAGTTTCACGATAATCATATCGGTCTTTGAAGAGAAAGCGTTCTACCGCCCTTTCTGTTCGGGGTTTGACCTTCTGAAAAAGGTCAACCACAATCAAGAGGATTAAAAGGATAATTGTCAGAGATACATAGTTAATTTCCTTAAAGAGATATTTTTGGCCAAAGATGACCAGAGTAGCAGAAGGGATGAGGAGGATTAACGTGATGAGACCATAAGTTGCCCCTTTTGTTAATACGATATTAATGTCTTTGTGTCTAATGATTGCATAAAAATGTATAAAGAGACCGAGTGCAAGAAAATAATTTCCGATGGGTGGAATGTGAATGACATCAAACACTAACAAATAATTTGTTGATCCCCCTGAAAATCCAATCACAGACCCCAACAGAACAAATTTCAGCTGATTCCGTTTTATCCCGACCGAATTTCTTAATTCTTTGATAATTAAAAAAAATGAATAAATTAGGCCCAAAAAGAAGTATAAAGCGAAGAAGGGAAATATAATTCCAGGAACAGAGGCATAATTGAAAGAACCCTTAGGGACCACATCTTTAACGAAGAGGGGGGTAAAATTAAAGATTAATAAAGCGATTGATATGATATAGCATGAGGTTAGGGGGTTTCTTCTTATTTTACCTAAATAGGATTGAACAAATTGAATGAAAAATGTTGGTATAAAGATGGCCCCGGAGTATAGCCATTGATTCCAGAAAAGCCCCCAATTCTTGTTGGGTGCTTCTATTTCCATGCCGATGCCAAAAATCCATACAAAAACGCTCAAGAGGAAAAGAACATAACTCCGAGAGATATCTTCTCCTCTTTGCCTGAAGAAAACTGTCCCCCCCAGAACCAGGCATGTGATCGCTGTGAAAAAAGCGGATATGGCGAGAGGATTCACCTTGAACAATCTTATATCCTTAATTAGAGAATTTTCTTAAAATTAAGATCGAATTTTTCCCTCCAAAGCTGAAAGAGTTAGAGACGACAAAATTTAATTCCTTTCTTATAGATTTGTTCGGAACATAATTAAGATCGCAATCCGGGTCAGGTTGCTCGTAATTAATGGTCGGGGGGACGATGCCGTGTTTAATTGCCAAAGCAGAGGCCGCTATCTTAATTGCTCCAGAAGCTCCAAGTGGATGACCGATCATGGATTCAATAGCACTGACTAAAATCGGTTCTTTTTTAGCATTGAATATTCTTTTTAGTGCCATCGTCTCCACTTTATCGTTAAGAACTGTGGCGGACCCATGTGCACAAACATAATCGATGTCTTTGGGAGAAATGTTCGCGTCTTCCAATGCCAACCTTATTGCTTTTTCCGCCTGTTGCCCATCCGGCGCAGGTTCTGTAATATGATAAGCATCATGAGTCGTACCAAAACCTATAATTTCTGCATATAACTTTGTTCCTCTCTTTAGTGCATGATGAAGCTCTTCGAGGACCAACACAGCCCCGCCTTCGCTCAGAACAATACCGTCTCTATATTTGTCAAAAGGTTTTGGGGTTTGATCAGGTGGCTTGTTTCTCGTCGACAAAATTCCGATTAACGTAAAAGAACTGAATGTTAACGGAGTTAGAGGAGCTTCTACAGCCCCTGCTAACATTAAATTTATCTTTCCGTCTCTTATCATGTTGAAGGCCAAACCGATATTATCAGGCCCAGTAGCACAACCTGTGGACATTGCATAACAAGGCCCCTTAATCCCCAGCTCAATGCAAATATTATTCATGCAAGACCCTACAAAAAGTCTTGTGCAAAAAAGCGGATAGACCCGTTTTAACCCTTTTTCTAGAAAGATCGAATGTTGTTCTTCTGCATGAGGTAATCCCCCAATGGCAGAACCAACGGCAACGCCTATGGAGTCTTGTCCCATTTTTTCTAAGCCAATGTTAGAGTCCGCTAAAGCCATTTTAGAGCACGCAACTCCAAACTGCGAAAACCGATCCATTCTCCTTGCACTCTTGGAGTTCATATAATCAGTTGGGTCAAAGTCTTGTACCTCGCCGGCAATTTTGGAAGGACATGACGAGACATCGAATCGACTAATCATTTTAATCCCGGATCGGCCATGGACTAATGAGTCCCAAAATTTGCCCACCCCAATACCATTGGGAGCAATAACCCCCATACCAGTGATGACGACTCTTCTTTTTTCCAACGGCAATTTCCCTCCTATTGCAAGGAAAAAATAGCTTAAATCCTATCCCTCACATATCATAAAAACCTTCATAATTCAAATGTTTTGTCCTTTCTCAGTCAGGGAATTTCATTGGGGTTTGACACCACCCAATGGGCTTAAAAATGGGATAAAAGAGGTTAGAATTAAAGTAAAGAGCACGTCAATAAATTCACTGGGAGTTCTTGTTCAATCTTTAAGCCTGTGCTATGTTTCTCATCGTGTCAGAAGATCAGGAGTTATCAAGTCTTGAATCTTGACTTTATTAACATTAAAACTAGGAACCTGCCCCCGCCTTAACTACTATTCAGGGCTTTTTTTGTTTATAATAAGGGAGGAGAGGAGAGGTCATGAGTGGAAAAAAGATCCGGATAGAACGCATCTTAGACCGAAATTCTGGCAAGACAGTGATCATCCCCATGGATCACGGGGTCACCGTGGGTCCTGTGGTTGGGTTGATCAATATGCAAGAGACGATTCGTTCCGTAGCCGTAGGCGGAGCAAACGCGATTGTCATGCACAAGGGATTGGTCGAGATGGCTCTAAAGAACAGAGGGGGGATGGGCCTGATCCTCCATCTCTCCGCGAGCACCCAGACAGGTATCGATCCAAATTCCAAAACCCTGATATGCACTGTGGAAGAGGCGATCAAATTGGGAGCGGATGCCATTTCCATCCACGTCAACCTTGGGACCGAGGAGGAGAAGTCCATGCTGAGAGATTTGGGGGTTGTCTCCAGGGTGGCGATGGAATGGGGAATGCCCCTTTTGGCCATGATGTATTCAAAAACTCGTCAAGGGGAAGACGAGAAGGATGTAAAGATCGTGAAACATTCAGCCCGTTTGGGAGCAGAATTGGGAGCAGACATTGTCAAGGTTCCCTATACCGGTTCTCCAGAGAGTTTCAGAGAAGTGGTGGAAGGGTGTTTCGTTCCAGTGGTGATTGCAGGAGGAGGGAAGATAGAGACCGATCAGGATGTTTTAGAAATGGTGAAGGGGGCTATGGTTGCAGGAGGAGCCGGGGTGTCGATTGGCAGAAACGTTTTCCAACACAAAAATCCATCAAAGATCGTCCGGGCTATATGTAAGATTGTCCACCATGGCTCGACGGTCGAAGAAGGGTTGAAAGAATTAGGTCAAAGGGGATGAAGAGGGTCTGGGTCAAAGCCATTCCTTGGGATAAGGAGGTCGCCCTTGCCGCTGTGGAATGCGGGGCGGATGCCCTCTGGGTTCCACCCGGATGGGTATCGGATGTGAGAAAGATGGGCATCATCCCGATCGTCGCCGAAGATGGAGATTTGAAATTGGGCCAGGACGTGATTGAGAAAGAAGTCCGGGAGAAGAGGGATGAAGAAGAGATCGCCACCTTGAGCCTCTCAAAGACGGTGGTTGTCAAAGGAGGAGACTGGACGATCATCCCCCTGGAGAATTTATTGAGCAAAACAGATCACCTCTTTGTAGAGATCGACAACCTCCATGAGGGCCGAACCGCTTTTGGTATCCTTGAAAAAGGGGTAGAGGGGGTGGTGATCAATAATCCCGATCCCGATGCCGTACGGCAACTCCTGCTCATGCTCAAGAGAGGAAGTGAAAAATTAGAGCTTTTGAGGGCCAGAGTCAAGGGCATCGAGCCTTTGGGCTTAGGAGATCGGGTCTGTGTGGATACCTGTTCTTCCATGGTTTCAGGGGAGGGAATGCTTGTAGGCAACAGCAGTCAGGCCCTCTTCCTCGTCCATGCTGAGAACGTGGAGAATCCTTTTGTCAACCCAAGGCCCTTTCGGGTGAATGCGGGACCCGTCCACGCCTATATTCGTATGGCTGATGGACAGACAAAATACCTCTCGGAAATCGGGATAGGGGATCGGGTGCTGATCGTGAATTCTGAGGGTAAAAGCTATCCTGCCGTCGTGGGAAGGGCCAAGGTGGAGAGGCGCCCCTTGGTTTTGATAGAAGCCGAAGAGGGAAGTCAACCTATTTCAGTGATTCTGCAGAATGCTGAGACCATTCGACTGGTCCAACCCGACGGGAAGGCCATTTCGTTAGTAGACCTTGAAGAAGGGAGTGAAGTGCTGGTCTACATGGAAAAAGGAGGAAGACATTTCGGGGTCCGGATTGATGAGACCATTGTAGAAAGGTGAGAAACGTGGGAAAGGTTTGTATCCCGATCGTCGAGACGACTGTAGAAAAGGCCCTGATCGCTATCAAAGAAGTTAATCGATGGGCAGACCTGATTGAGCTTCGAGCAGATTATCTAAAGCGAGTGAAGCTGTCACTTCTCCTCGAGAACCGGCGGAAACCCTTCATTGTCACCAATCGAAGAAAAGAAGAAGGAGGTAAACACAAAGAAGAGGAAAGAAAGAGGTTGACCGTCTTACAGGAGGCCATTGATTTAGGAGCAGATTACATTGATGTGGAATTGGCCTCGGAGAGATCATCCCTTCAGGGCTTAATCAGAAATAAAAAAGGAACGCAAGTTATCCTCTCTTTCCACGATTTTCGAAGAACACCTTCTCTGAAAGAACTGCAAAGTCTATTTGGCCAAATGGTTCGATCGGGAGCGGATGTGATCAAGATTGTCTCCTTTGCCAGGTCCTGGGAAGATAATCTTACCATCCTATCGCTCATTCCGTTTGCCAAAGCGAGAAGACGGAAGATCGTTGCCTTCTGTATGGGAGAAAAAGGGAAGATCAGTCGTCTCTTCTCTCCCTTCTTGGGAGCGGCCTGGACATACGTTTCGCTCAGCAGGGTCAAGGCTTCTGCACCCGGACAGTTGACGGTTAGAGAGATGAAAGAGATCTGGGGAATGCTAAAACCTGGGCGGGATGTCCCAGGGTGATTTTGTAGAGAGTTACTAAGAAGTCCATAATCGATCAGACACATTGTTCTGGAAATCTTCCCTAACCCCTCTTTGGAAAAGAGGGGAATTTCTCCCTTTTGCCGCCGGCCCAAGAGGGCCTCTGGCCCGGAGGGTAAAGGGAGGACAGGAGGGATTTGGTCTTCAGTGTCTACATAATTATGGACTGACTAATACAGATGCGGTAATTCTTTTTCCTATTCCCCTGATTTCCCCCTCACCCTTCCCCTCTCCCCCATTGGGGGAGAGGGGAAGGGTGAGGGGGAGGACGTCAATTCATAAAATGCGTTTGTATTAATAAAGTGTTACCGGAGAAAGTGAGATGATTGATGCTCAGACAGAGCTTTATGGAGTGATCGGAAATCCGGTGCGACACAGCCTGAGTCCGATTATTCACAATGGAGCTTTCAAAAGGCTGGGCTGGAACGCCGTCTATTTAGCCTTTGAAGTAAAAAATGTTGAAGAAGCCGTGAGAGGGATCCGGGGGCTTGGAGTGAGGGGAGTAAGCGTCACCATCCCCTTTAAGACTCAAGTTGTTCCACTTCTTGATAAGATCGAAGGGTTGGCGAAAAAGATCGGAGCCGTTAATACCATTGTCAATCGAAGGGGGAGGCTGATCGGCTACAACACGGACTGCGATGGAGCCATAGAAGCATTGGAAGAGAAGATGGATTTGAGAGGAAAGAGGGTCGTTCTTCTCGGGGCGGGTGGCGCGGCTCGGGCCATAGGTTTTGGTTTAAAGGAAAGAGGATATCCATTGACCGTTGTTACTCGCTCAAAGGAAAGAGGCCAAGCGCTCAGTAAGGGTTTAGGGTGTGACTATCTGCCGGTATCCTCTCTCGTTAGAATGAAGGCAGGAGAATTTGAAGCCGATGTCATTATCAATGCTACTTCTCTCGGAATGTATCCACGCGATGGAGAAACTCCTATCCCAAAAGAGTTGTTGAAAGAAAGAATGATGGTGATGGACATTGTCTACCAGCCTTTGCAGACCAAACTCCTCCGTGAGGCTAAAGAGAAAGGGTGTGTCACGGTCGATGGGTTGGAGATGCTCATTCGTCAAGGCATGGCCCAATTTGAGATTTGGACGGGGAGGAGGTTGGAAATCGAGCAAGTCAAAAAAGATCTCCGCCGGGCGTTGAAGAGAGAACCCATAAAGACACATTCTGCCAGACTCAAGATAGGAAGATGATGATAGAAGTAAGACCCCTCAACCAGTGCGATGGAGTGGTGACCATCCCCGGATCAAAAAGCTATACCCACCGCGCCCTTATTCTCTCTTCGTTAGCTGACGGAGAATCCATTTTAATCCATGCCCTTCGATGTGAAGATACCGAGCGTACAGCCCAGGCATTGCTAAAATTTGGAGTGGAGATCTTTTGGGAAAGCGATGATGTTAGAGTCCTTGGGACCGGAGGGATGTATAAAGGAGGGGATGAAAAAATCGACGTGGGCAATTCGGGGACCTCTATGAGATTTCTTACGGCACTGGCTGGTCTTAAAAAGGGAATCACTCTGCTGGACGGAAGTGAACGGATGAGAAAGCGGCCCATCGGCGAGTTGTTGAGTGGCTTGGGGGAACTGGGGGTCAGGGCCTATTCCCAAAAAAGTAACGACTACCCGCCGGTGATTGTGGAGTCCCAGGGGCTTAAAGGAGGCACCGTGAAGATCAAGGGGGAAGAAAGCAGCCAATTCCTTTCCGGCCTCCTGATGGTGGCTCCCTATGCCCAGAGAGATGTAAGCATCGAGGTGACGGGTTCATTAGCTTCCGAACCCTATGTTGATATCACTTTGGATGTGATGTCTGCCTTTGGGGTGGGGATCCGGAACCAAGGATATCGTTCCTTTTTCATTAAGGCAGGACAGCGCTATCTCCCACAGAAGTATCGGATTGAAGGAGATGCTTCAAATGCCTCCTATTTTTTCTCGGCTGCAGCGGTTTGCAGGGGGAGAGTCAAAGTTAAGAATTTGAATCCAGCTACCATCCAAGGGGACATAGGATTTCTCGATATACTGGAGAGAATGGGGTGTGGTGTGACCCGGGGAAGTGACTGGATAGAAGTTCGGGGTGGAGAACTTCACGGCATCCAAATCGATATGAACGAAATGCCTGATCTTGTCCCAACGCTCGCGGTCACCGCTGCCTTTGCCCGGGGGAGGACGGTGATTCAGAATATAGGACACCTTCGTTTTAAAGAATCGGACCGCATTCATGCGTTGGCTGCAGAACTGGGCAAGATGGGTATTCGAGTCAATGAAGGAGAAGATGGGTTGGAGGTTGAAGGAGGAAAACCCCAGGGAGCAGAGATTGAGACGTATGATGACCACCGCATGGCCATGAGTTTTGCTATTGCAGGACTTGGTGTCCCCGGGGTAAAGATTAAGGGAGAACGATGCGTGGATAAGTCGTTCCCGGAATTTTGGGAGACTTTGCAGAAACTTCACTGAAGTGAGCTAAAGTGTCTAAAGTTGAAATGATAAGAGACTGACTGGTTTATAAATTTTTAAAAACCAAAAGCATGTCATGCTGAGTTTTGTAGTTGCCAAAGGACTTTGTTCAGCATCTGACCTTTTTATAAGATCCTGGAATTGCAGATCCTGAAATGAAATCAGTACCCGGTTCAGGATGACAAGTTAAGAAATATCCAATATCTTTTTTTAGGAACTATAGGCATTTTTAACTTTAGTCACTTTAGGCACTTGAATTTCTGATGAATCTCATTTTGATCGGATATCGTGGTTCAGGTAAGAGCACGGTGGGCAGCAGGCTGGCTGCTCGTCTCAAGATGAGGTTTGTAGACATAGATGATCTCATTGAAGAACGTCAGGGAGTCCCGATCAGCGATATTGTGAAATCCCATGGATGGGGTCATTTTAGGAAACTGGAAAGAAGTACCATTGAGGATATTTCAAAGGAAGATCATTTAATCATCGCCCCCGGAGGAGGAGCAGTGCTCGACACAGACAATGTCAAAGCTTTAAGAAAAGATGGGTTCATCATCTGGCTTAAAGCAGACAAACAGACCCTTCTCAAAAGAATGAATCAGGACCCGGGAACAAACACTCGAAGACCCACGTTGACAGGTAAAGGGACATCAGATGAATTAAAGGAGGTCATGTCCCTACGGGAACCCATTTACGAACGGGTTTCAGAAATCCAAATCGATACGTCAGCGCTGGATGTGAAAGCAGTCGTGGAAAATATCTTAACCGTCCTTAAAGATAAGATGGGGAGGATTTAGAATGGGAGGGAATTCGTTCGGGACACTTTTCAAGATCACCACTTGGGGGGAATCTCATGGGGAGGCTCTGGGAGTGGTGATCGATGGCTGTCCTCCCAGGGTAGAGCTTTCAAACGAAGATATTCAGAAAGAGCTCGATCGAAGAAAGCCCGGGCGAGAGAAGGGATCGAGTCCTCGCAAGGAAAGGGACAGGGTTGAGATTCTCTCTGGCATCTTTGAAGGAAAGACGACAGGAACACCCATCTCCCTACTGATTAGGAATGAGGATGTGGATTCCGGCCCATATGAGGAATGGAAAGAGGTCTTCAGACCGGGTCAAGCTGATTTTACTTATCAGACAAAGTACGGGATCAGGGATTTTCGAGGCGGGGGCAGGGCCTCAGCCCGAGAGACCGTTGGGAGAGTGGCTGCTGGAGCAGTGGCTAAGAGGATCCTGGAAAAAGAAAGGTTTGAGATTATTGCTTACACGGTAGAGTTGGGAGGAGTTCGGGCGGAAAAAGTAGATTATGAAGAAATCGAGAGAAATGCTTTGCGTTGTCCGGACAGAAACGCTGCCAATGCTATGGAGAAGAAAATTGAAGAAGTTAAGACTCAAGGAGATTCTCTGGGTGGGATTGTGGAGGTTCTTGTACGGGGCTGTCCTCCTGGATTGGGGGAGCCAGTATTCGATAAATTAGAAGCCGATCTCGCTAAGGCCTTGATGAGCATCGGCGCAGTACGAGGCGTGGAGGTAGGAGCGGGTTTTACGGTGGCCCGCATGCTTGGATCTCAATGCAATGACCCCATCGGCCCAAAGGGATTCGAGAAAAACGACGCCGGTGGAATTCTCGGCGGGATATCCAATGGAGCGGATATTGTGCTGCGAGTGGCTGTGAAACCGATTCCTTCGATCAGCTTAGAGCAAAAGACAGTCGATCAATCGATGCAGCCTGTCTCACTGAAAATCAAAGGGCGCCACGACGTCTCTGCCATTCCACGAATCAATCCGGTCTGCGAGGCGATGGTGGCTATTGTTCTGGTCGATCATTTGCTCAGACAAAGAGCATTAAACGTTATGCAACGGCAGGGTTAAATCTCTCCATGTAGGTCGTCAATCCCTTTCGAAGCCATTCAGGGAGATCCGTTTTCTCAAAGGTGTCTGGATTGACACAAACCGTGACATTCTCCCCTTCCACAACCATCTCTTCTTCACCGGCTATTCGGTAGCCTCTGTACCCCCAGGTAACGGAGGTCCGGCCGACGTTGATCACCCTGACCTCGATGTTGATCTGATCGCCATAACGCATTCTCCGTCGAAAGTCGGCCTCGACATGGACGGTTGGTAAGGAAACCTTGTGTCTGTGTAATACTTCTGCATAATCGATCCCCATCTCGCTGCTGAAGAATTCTTCCATGGCCAGGTGGAAGTAATGCATGAAACGAGGATAATAGACGATACCTGCGTTATCAATGTCACCGAAGCAGACCTTGATCGGCTTTTGAAAAGGCATGAGTTAATTTCCTCCTCGATGTACGATTTTTGAGATTTTGGAAAAGGTCAAACCACCCTTATGCCCGGTTGGGTAGATTATTGCTTTCTCTTTTTCCTTGTAAAGGATGATGAGGCCAAATTTATACCTTTCACTGTGATATTGTCAACCCCGTGAGCCTCAAAAAAAACAGAGCCTTTTCTGACGCACCCTTCGCTGATTGGATATGGAATATTGAAGTATTTCTAGCCTTTGGCAAGAGAAGGAATGAATGCATTGAGGAGGGCTTACATTGGAACACCTGAATCGGGCTGGTAGCTTCGGGGATTGGAAACTTTGACTTCTATTCTTTGGGGAGCTGCGCCAAGTAAATGGGAAAATCTAATTTAAATCTTCTCTATTTTCTGCTCTTTCGAAAAGCAATTCCACGATTGCATCGCCAAGATAAAACCTATTCGGCGTATCTTCTGCCTCCAAGATAATAGTCTTATCGACTATCTTCTTCACGATGAAGGACTGTCCGGTTAACCTGTCTCTGAGTCTGTCTCCTTCCACAATTGCCATGGAGTCTCGCCTCCTTTGCCCTGCGCAGGTCGCCTTAATACGCCCCATCTTAGTATTAGCAATTTGAATGCCATGAAGGGTTAATTCATGTAATGTGTTAATATTTAAAGCTTTCTATGCCAAATAAAAATTCACAGAAATGAAGACAATGACGGTTTTTGACTGTATTGTGTCGCTCATTTCAGACGGAAACTACGGGTCGGGAGAAAATGCTGATGGGGAAGATGACGCCTCTAAACTGCCTCTCAATATTTTCTTAGCTCCCGGCAGATGCTCACCGCAATTCCACCCGATGAAGAGATAGTCTCCAACCAAGGGGGTAAGGATCGTGATCACCATTCCCACGCCAACACCCAAAAAAAAGGTCCTGTTAAAAATTTCCGTCATTTTTCTCCTAAGGCCTCTCATTTACGTCACATGGGTTTTATTAAGAACGCATCTGGAAAACCCCGTCTTATGGACGGGGGTCTTTACTTAGATAAGAGTTTACAAACTTGTCCTCATATCGTTACCGGAGCCTTTCGTCTTTCCAATTATAATAAAACTCTTGCCAATTTAATAGGTTTTTGATAAGAAAAGGAACATGTCTCCCCGGAAGGAAGACTTTTTATTCCTGAGAAATCTTGAGAAGGAGATGGACCTCTGGCTCAAGGAAGGGATCATCCTTCCCGACCAGAAGGAACGCATCCTTGCAAGATACAGGTTGCTTAAAACAGCTGACGAGGAGGCGGGTCCCGGAAAGCTTATCACAACCATTTCCATCCTCGGCTCCATCCTTGTTGGCGCTGGTGTCATTCTCTTCATTGCTTCAAATTGGTCTGCTATCCCAAACTGGGGCAGACTCTTCATCGTGTTTTCGTCAATGCTTGCAAGCTATGGATCTGGATTTTACTTACGCTATGAGGCAAAGAGCTATCTCAGAGTAGGAGCTTCTCTCATTCTTTTGGGTTCCTTTATATTCGGGGCAGGAATGTTCTTAATCGCCCAAATTTACCACATCACGGTTCACTATCCCAATGGTCCTCTCCTATGGGGTTTATTCGTTCTCCCCCTTGCTTACTTTTTAAGATTCAAGAGTCTCATCTCTCTTGCCATCCTTGTCCTGTTGATCTGGCTTGGGATGGAAGCCCACCTTCGGGCCCTCCACTCTAGCACCCTTCAAACCACCACCATGATTCCTCTCTTTTTCATGGCAGGGATTGCCCTCTGGGGGGTTGGCTTGGTTCACAGGGAACGGGAAGCTCTGAAGATTATATCTAGCCCGTATATTCTGATCGGAACGCTGATCACTTTTTTGGCCGGGTACGTTCTGACCTTCAATCTTTACAGAGGGAGATTCGAATCGGATGTCCTCTTCATATATTATCCCGGAATAGCTGTTCTCTTTTTGGTGGCCGTGATTGCGCGATGTTTGCCCGGGGAGAAAGAAAAAGGATGGATTCCGGAAACCCTGGGTTTGGTTGTTCTGATGGTCGTTATCATCTTTCTTTCCATGTTCTTCCCAGGGGCATCTCCCAATAGCGTGAGAGGGGACTTGCGGTTGTTCTTTAATATTCTTTTTGCACTGGAAATATTTGGTCTCATCATCCTGGGGTTTATCAGAAGATATCCCGTTTATGTTAACATCGGTCTTCTATTCTTCGCTCTCGACGTCGTGGCACGGTACTTCGATTTTTTCTGGGAATTGCTGCCTCGATCTTTGTTCTTCATCCTGGGAGGCCTTCTCCTACTTTTCGGAGGGATCATCCTCGAGAGAAAAAGAAGGAAGATCCTTTCCTCTTTCGATATCGAGGAGGCCGGCTGATGAGGTGGAAATTTATCTTCCTAGTCCTACTCCAGGCTGCACTCCTTGTAGGGATGATCGCCTATCGGCAATATTGGGTGGCGACAGGAGAAAGAATCTTATTGCGGACGGCCCCTGTTGACCCGAGAGATATATTTAGGGGAGATTATCTCAGCCTTCGGTACGATATTTCAACCCTCGATCTTGACGGGTTAGGCGTAAAAGGGAACTTCAAATCGAATGAAAAGGTGTATGTCATCCTCGAAAGAAACCAGGAAGGCGTCTTCAGCGCCGTGTCTGTCAGCAGAGGACTTCCATCAGGGAAGAGATTTATTCAAGGCCGCGTCCAGTATGAGACGACGTTATCGAAGTGGGAGGTTACGTTAAAAGATGATTCAGAAAATCTTCATGAACTGAAACCTCAGTGGTTTGAGAATACTAAAAGAGGAGACAGGATCACCTTCTGTCTTGATGAGAAAGGGAACGCACTCCATTTCTATAAGGAGGACGCGGATTATAGACCCAAGTGCCGGGGTCAATCGTTGAGCGGCATCATCGAAGGGATCAAAGAGATGAAGTCGCGAGTTCTTCATGTGGAATATGGCATTGAAAACTATTTTGTCGAGGAAGGAAAGGGAAGGGCCATCGAGTCTTCACGCAATGCCAGAGAACTGAGAGTCGAGGTTTCTCTGCGCAAAGATGGCAAAGGAATTATCACTGGATTATTTGTGGACGAAAAATTGGTAAGGTGACATGATTTTTTCCCTGAAGCGAATCCGCATAAACCTAAGCGGAGAATCTGAATAGAACCGACGGTACTGTTTCTTTCACCCCTCCCTAGAATGCTAGCCTCCCTATTTTAAGGTCACAGTAATTATTTGACAAATAGGCCGCGTTCTATGAAAATTATGAGATTATTGAAAGAAACCATAAAAACATGGAAAAGGAAGATCTTTTAAAACTGAAGATAGATAAGTCCAAGGTGGTTTTTCGCCCGAGAAAGAGAAGAAGACTGATTTACTGGACTTTGGCAGTTATCTCAATCATTATACTTGGATTGCTCTATGGGAAGGGGGTTTTCACGCCCTCTGTCCAGGTCCAGGTGGCTACCGTCAGCCAGTTCTACCCCTCTCAAGCCTTTACGATGCTTAATGCAAGTGGGTATGTTGTTGCGCAACGTAAATCAGCCCTTGCATCCAAGGTGACTGGACGCCTGATTTGGCTGGGAGTTGAAGAGGGGAGTCCTGTGAAGAAGGATCAAGTGGTTGCGCGCCTTGAAAACCAGGATGTCAGCGCAACCAGGGATCAAGCGGAAGCCAATGTCAATGCGGCCCGGTTCACCCTTGAGCAGGCTCAGGCCGATTTTCGAGTTGCAACCCTTTCGTTCAACCGTAACAAAGAACTCCTATCCCGAGGCGTTGTTGCCCAGCAAGCTTATGATGATGCCCTGGCCCGTTACGAGAGGGCAGTCGCTGCGGTTGCCGCAGCAGAGGCGGTGTTGAAGGCGAATACCGCTGCCCTGGCGGGCGCCACGGCCCTGCTCGAATATACGCTGATCCGCGCCCCCTTTGACGCGGTCGTCTTAACCAAGGAGGCTGACGTCGGTGATATTGTGACTCCCCTTGGGGCAGCGGCCAATGCCAAAGCGGCTGTGGTCACCATTGCCGATATGAGCTCTCTCGAGGTGGAGGCAGATGTTTCCGAATCGAACCTGAGTCAGATCAGGCTTGGCCAGCCATGCGAGATTCAGCTGGATGCTCTGCCCGAACGGCGCTTCCGGGGTGAAATTCACATGATTGTACCGACCGCTGACCGGAGTAAGGCGACCGTCATGGTTAAGGTTCGTTTCATCGATAAAGACAGCCGTATCTTGCCGGAGATGTCGGCAAAGGTGGCTTTTCTCGCTCGCTTGTCAAAGCCAGAGGAGCAAAAGCCCCGAACCGCTCTTCATCAGACAGCCTTGGTGATTCAAAAGAACGGGAAAGTAGTCTTTTCCGTCAAAGGGGACAGGGTAGCTGAGACTCCCGTAAACCTCGGGAGCCAGATGGGTGACATGGTAGAAGTTCTTGGAGGCGTGAAAGTGGGAGACCGTGTGGTGCTGAATCCTCCAGACCGACTGAAAAATGGCTCAAAGATAAAAATTGAAGAGAAGTAAATGGAAAACGAAGCGCTGATTGTCGAGATAGAGCATGTGAACAAATCCTACCGCAGGGGGACCCACACGATCCCCGTACTGGTGGACATCAATCTCGATATTGCTGAAGGGGAATTCCTGGCGTTGATGGGGCCATCGGGGTCAGGCAAGAGTACCCTTCTCAACCTGATCGCAGCCCTTGACCACCTGGACAGTGGACTCATCAAAGTGGGAGGTGTCGATATCACTGTGCTGTCTGAAACTGAACTGGCCGCATGGCGGGCGGTCAATGTGGGGTTCATCTTCCAGTTTTATAATCTGATCCCAGTGCTGACCGCCTTTGAAAACGTCGAGCTTCCCTTATTGCTCACCGGTCTTTCTCGCAGAGAACGCCGCGAACACGTGGAGATGGCACTCCGGGTCGTGAACCTTGCGAGTCGAATGGATCATTATCCTGGTCAGCTCTCCGGAGGGGAGCAGCAGCGCGTGGCCATTTCCCGCGCCATTGTCACCGACCCAACTATCCTGGTGGCCGATGAGCCGACCGGAGACCTCGACCGGGTTGCGGCTGAGGAGATCCTCGATCTGATGGATCGGCTCAATCGTGAATCGCATAAGACCATAATTATGGTGACCCATGATCCCCGGGCGGCAAAAAAGGCGCATACCATACGGGTTCTCGACAAGGGTATCTTGAACAATGTACATTCTCAAGCTGCTCCTTAGAAATGCCTTTCGCCATAAGCTCCGCACGGCCCTGACCATTCTTGGCGTCACCATAGCCATCCTGTCCTTCGGACTCCTCCGGACTTTTATCAATGCCTGGTATTCAGGGGTGGAGGCCTCGTCGGCAAGCCGTCTGGTCACCCGCAATGCCACCTCCATCATCTTTACGCTGCCCCTTGCCTATAAAGACAAGATCCGCCAGATCGACGGAGTAAAACAGATCTCCTGGGGAAACTGGTTCGGAGGGATCTACATCGAGGAGAAGAATTTCTTTGCCAATTACGGCGTCGAAGCCAAGAGCTACATAGAACTCTATTCAGAATACGTTCTCCCCCAGAGTCAAAAAGAGGCTTTTTCCCGTGATCGGAGGGGCTGTTTTGTGGGGCGGAAACTGGCGGAGAGATTTCACTGGAAAATCGGGGATATTATTACGTTGAAAGGAACCATTTTCCCGGGCAACTGGCAATTTGTCCTCCGCGGCATATACCATGGGAAAAATGAGAATGCGGACGAAACCGTCTTCTTTTTCCACTGGGATTACCTGAATGAGGCTCTGAAAAGGAGAAGGTCCATCTTTGCCGATCAAGTTGGCTTCTACATGATCGGGGTGAAGGATCCGAACCGTGCAGCCGAAGTGGCACAGGCTATAGACAGGACCTTCAAGAATTCGCTGGCCGAGACACTCACCGAAAGCGAAAAGGCCTTCGTCCTTTCCTTCATCTCCATGTCCGATGCCATCATTGTGGCCATCCAGCTCGTTTCTTTTGTGGTGATCATCATCATTATCGCAGTGGCTGCAAATACCATGGCCATGACGGCCCGGGAGCGGATTGGTGAGTACGCCATTTTCAAGACGCTCGGCTATCGCGGCTGGCGCATTGCCGGCATGATCGTCGGAGAATCTCTGCTCATTACGATGATCGGCTGTCTCCTGGGGATAGCGTTGATGCCACCCGCGACAGCAGTCTTGAGGGAGCTTCTTGGCGCTTACTTTCCAGGGTTTACGGTGAAGATGGAAACCGTTTATATGGCCCTCGGGGCCTCGATCCTGGTGGGTCTTTGTGCCGCAATTATTCCAACCTGGCGTGCGGTGAACATCCGCATCGCTGATGGGCTGAGGAGGATCGGGTAGGTGGGCATCCCCATCTCGTATAGCTTTCGGAACCTCTGGACGCGCCGGTTGACCACCGTGCTTACCGCATCGGGCATGGCCCTTGTCGTCTTCGTCTTTGCTGCCATTCTGATGCTGGCAGAGGGGCTTCGAAAGACACTGGTTGAGACGGGTTCGTATGACAACGTGATCATCATTCGAAAGGGATCCAACTCCGAAGTTCAGAGCGGGGTGAGTCGATACCAGGCATCCATTATTGAAACGCAACCTGAAGCAGCCATCGGGGCAGATGGCCAGCCGCTCGTTGCCAAAGAATTGGTTGTCCTGATCACGCTTCCCAAACGGGCGACGAACTCGCCATCCAATGTGGTGATCAGGGGGATGGGTGTGAGCTCCCTGACATTAAGGCCCCAGGTGAAACTGGTAGCGGGGCGAATGCCGAAGTCCGGATCATCGGAGATCATCGCCGGCCGAAGCATTGCAGAGCGGTTTAAAGGAGGCGGAATCGGCGAAAGCCTCCGCTTCGGAATGCGGGACTGGAGGGTCGTCGGGATCTTTGATGCGGGCAACACCGGTTTCAGCTCAGAAATCTGGGGGGATGCAGATCAACTCATGCAGGCTTTTCGCAGGCCGGGCTACTCCTCCGTCATCTTCAAGCTTCGCGATCCTGCCGAGTTTGAAACCGTGAAGAAACGGATTGAAAATGATCCGCGCTTGACCCTGGAGGCAAAACGTGAGAATCAATACTACGTGGAGCAGTCGAGAATGATGGCTAAATTTCTTCGTATTCTCGGCATGTCATTAACCATCATCTTCTCGCTTGGCGCCATTATCGGCGCCATGATCACCATGTATTCGGCAGTGGCCACCCGCACCGGCGAGATCGGAACCATGCGCGCCCTGGGTTTCAAGAAGATCAGTGTCTTGGGAGCTTTCATGATCGAAGCCTTGTTTCTCGGCTTGATCGGGGGCTGCGTGGGTCTGTTTTTGGCCTCTTTTTTACAGCTTCTTACGATCTCCACGATGAATTTTCAGACCTTCTCCGAACTCGCTTTTAGCTTTGCCCTTACCTCTGATATCGTTTGGAAGGGTCTCGGGTTTTCCTTAGTGATGGGGTTTATTGGAGGCGTGTTGCCTGCGGTCCGGGCATCGCGGATGAATATCGTCGAGTCGCTTCGCGCGGTTTGAATCATGAAAACAACAAGAAATGTTGTAATGTTCAATTAGGGCGGTTTCGCAAATGTCGCAATTTCCCCAATTTCGTCATTCCCGCCCCGTATCCAGTACGGGGTAAACTCCGGCGGGAATCCAGGAAATTCAAATAATTCTGGACTCCTGCTTCCGCAGGAGTGACAGTTTTTAGGGTTATTATGAGATTATCAGTTACCAAAAGGAGAGCAAATAATGTCTGAGGTGCGGTTAAATCCGAAATACGTTGAAGTCATATCCGAGATTATAAATCAAAGTCCTTATTTCGCACTCCTCTCGATGAAGATCAAGGATCTTGAATGGGGGACTTCTATATTGGAGGTCCAACTCGAAGAGAAGCACCTCCAGCCCTTCGGTAGTATCCACGGAGGGGTCATCGCCTCGGTGATGGATGCCGCCGCTTTTTGGGCCGTCTTTCCTCAAGTGAAGGATGGAATGGGACTTACCACCGTGGAAATAAAAGTGAACTTTCTTGCTCCGATTCAAAAAGGAAAACTCGTGGCTCAGGGGCGGTGCATTAAAATAGGGAAAACGTTGGCTTTAGGAGATGCTACCATCACCAGTGCCGAGGGAAACCTCATAGGCCACGGAACCGCCACCATGATGATAGTCCCTGACCTAAAAGTGGAAGGACAAGAAAACCTACCGCCCAAACTGATATGATTTTTTCTTGTCAGAGTTCAATAGAAGGTTTACCCAT
>CAYGWV010000118.1:0-22723 GCA_964353925.1 uncultured Syntrophaceae bacterium
GAGGTGGATAGTTTCAATCTGGCCTACCAGATGGGCATCGAAATAAATACTCTTTTTGAACTGTTATCCAAGCAGATAACCTTGAGCATCCGTCATGAATGTCGTCGTCATCAAAGGGTCTGTACCTCTTGTTCGGAAAGAGGGCAAAAGGAAGCCCTTACCTTGTTAAGAAAATTGAAAGGCCTTAGAAAAATCCTGGCCGAAGACGTTAGAGCAGCCTATCAAGGAGATCCCGCTGCAAAAAGCTTTGATGAAATTATTTTTGGCTACCCGAGCATTATGGCCATCACGACCTACCGTCTCGCCCACGAGCTTCACGCTCAGGAGGTTCCTTTAATCCCAAGGATGATGACGGAGTATGCGCATAGCGTCACCGGAATTGATATCCACCCGGGGGCCGTCATCGGCCGACATTTCTTCATTGACCACGGGACAGGGGTTGTTATTGGAGAGACCAGTATGATTGGCGAATACGTCAGGATTTATCAAGGGGTTACCCTGGGGGCCTTAAGTCTTTCCATGGAAGAAAAAGGCGATACGCTTAGAAAGATGAAACGCCACCCAACCATTGAAGACCACGTAACCATCTATGCGGGTGCCACCATTTTAGGGGGTGAGACGGTCGTTGGCGCCGGCTCGATTATCGGAGGCAATGTCTGGTTGACCCGCTCGGTCCCGCCAGGTGTGACGGTTATGATTGAGGCACCTAAGTTGAAATATAAAGAAGAAAAAAAAGGGCCGAGTAACGAGTCCGATGGCTATTAGCTCCATTGACTACAGACAGGCAAGGGATAAGACCCCTCTTTCGGTTGGGTTGAATTTAGAGAAAACGGAGTTCATGGCAAACGAGGCACCGAAAATGATTCATCACCGTTTAAAATGTTGTATTCTGGAAGAGATTTTAGATTCACTCTTTCAGCAACAAGTCCTTAATTATTTGCACCCGAAGCCCTACGAAGATCATCAAGAAATTCAGCGGGAATTTTGTAGCCCAAATCTTGTGCCTTTTTAATATCCTCCCAAGATTTGTTGTATTCTCCTCTAAAATAATAGCCCTTTCCCCGACTCATGTAAGTCTCGGCATACTCTGGGTTTATCTCAAGAGATTTGTTAAATAATAAAATGGCCTGGTCAAATTCTCGGCTTTGAAGGTAGGCTGATCCCAGCTTATAGTAAAACCAACTTTCTTTCAATTTTTCTTCTTCTTGCTCGGTAGCTGGCATGACATTGAAATCTCTCCATTTATTACGAAGCACCTTCTTCCTATCCTCCGGGGTAAGCCAGTACCATTCGTTACCGTAAGGGAGCCTCGCACCCCTCATGACCCAGTCCTTTGAATGACCTTTCTCCAACAAAAAGGCATGAAACAGCTCGTGTAGAAGAATATAGGGATCCAGCTCCTTTACGAAGAGATACCTCCAAAAAAATGTATCAGTGGCCCCCAGGGGCAATTTACCCCCCTTGATGCTATGAACAAAATTCACAAAAGTCAGGGCGATATCAAACTGGTCCCTCTTACTCCACGTGTCCGCGGCAATCCTTATTTCCATTTTGATGATATCATCTAACTCGTCTTCCCATTTGATTTGGTACCCATCAACAATTTCAAATCGTATTCCAACTTGCATCTCGACAAGGCGCGAGCATTTTGAAACAAATTTCTCAATTTCATCTTTCCGATAGGCATCATCGGTGATCAGAAGAATTCTTAAGGTTCGAATCGGTTCGTTTTCAGCCTTAAATTCAGGACGGTTCAGCAGCGGCTTGACGCTTCCGGAATAACAACCGATTAAGCAGACCAGAGGTAACAGAAGTACGAGTTTCTTCGCTTTCATAAAGTGGAAAGGGATATGAATAGGTTGGGAAAACGGTGGATACGGCTCCGCGTCTTGAACATCATTCGCTGTACAGGGTGGTCTTGATTTCTTCCCTCGACTGAATTTCTCCTGCCAGCTTTTGGGCAACCTTTCTTTCCTCATACCGGCTGACCAGTACCCTATAGATAGGGGACCTATCCTTCGTTACGCCCGGCTGGGTAAACGCATCGTATCCTTTTTCCCGTAACTTCTTCGTGAGGGCTTGTGCCCTGTCTTCGTTCTTGAAAGCTCCCAGCTGGACTGAGTAGAACGGTTTGGACGGGGGTTGGGATGCGGACTCCGATGAGGGCGAGGAGGGCTGCCCAGGCGGTGTGGGTGGTACGGGCGATGCAGGGGCAGGCGTGTCTGCAACGTTCCTTCCCGGGGGCAACTGCGATTTCGATCCGGCCTCAGGGGCTGTGGATGGAACTCGTAAGGGGCCTGCTACCGCGGGAGAAGGCGAAACCTTCCGGGTTGGCATGAACTGCTGATAAGCCAGAAACCCTGTTCCGGCAATCATCAGGAGGATCACGATGCCAATCGCCGGCAGAAGAAGGGCAGAGCGTTTTTTCTCCGTTTCCCTGGCGGTCTGAGGCGAGGCGACCGGTTCGTCTTCTTTGGGGCTCTGGGAAGGAAGCGTCTTGCCCAAGATCGTTCCTGTCTTTTCGATAAGCTCTTCGGGACCGAATGTCAGTTCCAGAAAATCCACGATCCCGTAATCCCTGACATAGTCGGGGCCCAGCGCTTTTTTCAGAGATGCCAGAATAACGATAGGAACCTTTTTTAAGAGGGGAATGTCATAAATTGCTTTGCAGGGTTTGAGTCCTGTTGGGCTCAGTTCGAGGGGCTTGATGTAGATAAGTGAAGGTCTGAGCAGTTCGGCCAGTTCAGCGTTCACATCTTGGCTTGAGACGGGATAGACCAGGTAGCTCTCCGCCTCGAGAGTGGCGGTCATTCTCTGATCCATGTCCTCGCCTGCGTCTATGACGAGTATCGTTTCGCCTGTCATGTGCTCTTTCAAGGTTGTACTCAGGGCGACGCCTCAGGTTTTCAAGCATCGGCCTATGTTCAGACTGTTTCCCAGTATTTGGACGGCATGTCTTGGGCAAGCTTGAGCGCGCCGTCCGCGCCCGCAAAGAGCGGGTCTGCAACGCAGGTGACCTTGCAGGTGCCGTATTCCTTCAAGGCATTCTGCAGGTACTCGGCAATACCTCTGATCAGACTTCCTCCGCCCGCAAGAACGATATTGTTCTTTATCTTCATCTGGAATTCGGGATCAAACCGGGCGATCATCTCAGTCGTGGTCTCGACGAGTGACGGCAGCATACTCTCGCATGCCCGTCGGATCTCATCCTTGATGTCATGCATCACCGGTTTGCCATTCACCGGCAGCTCTACGCGAATCTGTTCATGGATGTCCCGCACAAAACTGAATTTCTCCTTAAACTGCCGCACCATGTTCTTGTTGAACTTTGAGTTCGGATATTTCTCAATGAGATAATTGAAGAGTTGCTCGTCGATATAGTCGCCCGCCGTGAAAATGGTCCTCTGGTCTTCCTCCGAGGGAATGGTCCCGTGCATGATGCAGAAGTCGATGGTCCCTGCACCGATGTCGATGATGAGTGCGTCATTGAGCAGATTCATTCCGTAGGCGATCGCAAAGGGTTCCGATACGACCATGAGGGTATGGACATATTCCGCGACCGCCCTCCGGATGGCAAGCTTGTTGACTTTTAGCGAATCGGCGGGCACCCCAACCACCGCATGAATCTTCTGGGCGGTCTCAGGCCTTGCAAGATCGATAAGATACCTGATGATTTCTTTGACCGCCCTCTCACTGTTTTCGATCCCCTCCTTTATGATGCCCCGTTCAAGGGGCCTGCAGATATCAAGAGAAAGCCGGTGCTGCAGGGCCTCGGCTCCGAAGAGTACCGGTTTGCCGACGACCTGCTCCGCGATAAAGTCCTTCGGCCAGCCGGCGTAGCTCTCGATCCATTCCCGCATGCCATTACTCGAAGAGATCGCACTCCGTGATGTTCCAAGGTCGATGCCGACAAACAGGACATTGTCTTCCTTCTGCTCATCTTTTGGCTTCATGGGTTAGGGCTCCTTTATTCAGATAGTCGAAAATTCCGGTTGCAAGATATCTGGCAATATTCTCTCTGTGACTTTCGGTATTGAGCTCCCGTTCCTCTTCGCGATTGCTGAGACAGGAGACTTCCGCAAGCACGGAGGGCACGTCCACCCCGAGAAGGACCACGAAAGGTGCCCTCTTTACGCCGTGGTTCTGTATATCTTCGCTATGTTTCCTGCTGTTCAGGAACAGATTCGCCTGGATTGATTCTGCAAACCCCTTAGACTCCTGAAGCTTCATGGTCTTGCCGAGCATTTCGACGACTTCCCTGAAATCGCTCAGTCCATATTCTGATCCTGCATTTTCTTGCTCGGCCAGCCTGAGCGTTTTTTTGTCATCGGAAGGCCCGAAATAATACGTCTCAATGATGTTCGTATTTCTCTTGGGTAAGTAATTGAGATGAATTGAGATGAAGAGGTCCGCTTTCGCTTCCCGGACAAGAGTAACGCGTTCGAGAAGAGGCACTGACGAATCGTCCTCCCTCGTCATGAGCACATGGTGGAGGTGGCTTTTTACCAGATGGGCCTTCAATCTCTTAGCGATATCGAGCGTGATATCCTTTTCCTTGGTACCCATCTTTCCGATAGTGCCCGAGTCGGAACCGCCATGGCCCGCATCGACCATGATTGTCTTAATTTTCAGGCCAAGCATTCGCATGAGGGATACATTGCGACTGTTTATGATGGCACTGAACTCGGAAGCGTTCGCCGTGTCTTCTGAAGAAACACTTGCCACGGGAAGAAGAGGGTATTTGCTCAACTCCGGGGTCAGTTCTGCTGAAACGCCTGCCGAGGGACGGAGAACAGGGTGTGTGCTCATATTCGCGGTGGGTTCTGCTGGCGTGAATGAACTGCCCGTGTGCTGGTCGGGCATTAGGACTGCAAAGACAGAGAGCACCGCGGACAAGAGAATTCCCTTCAGGAGGAGAGATCTCTGTCGTGACAGGGCTGGGCGACCCCTACCGAGCATGAAGAGGTTTTCCTCATACACACCGCGGAGGATGCCTTGACGAGTTTTGAACTCTTTCTTTCCGGTGAAGAAGGATATCATGGTACCATGAAACATTAGCAAGTTATGGGCTAAAATTCAATTCAATTCAACGGGGTGGGGCCTCTTGTGCCGCTACGTGCCGGACCAGGTTTTTCTTGCCCCGTTAAGAGACACCTGTTCCTTTGAAAAATTCTCAGAAGTCTAATAGGCATATATTATGCCAAATTTTCGACACTTGCAAGATTTTGTTTTTTATCAGTTTTTTCAAGATAGAATATGACAAGGAGCCGAATTTTGCGGCTCAGTTTGAGCACATGGTAAAAAATTGCTCAAATTCAGACCGAAAGACCGGCCTGGAAATTGATCTGGCGGGGGGGAGATTGGACCACAAGCCTGTTGGCAATGAAGGAGCTCCCTGGTTTCGAAACGCGAGGGTTCAGCGATTAGTATCGGACTGTTCTTCTCCGTGAGTCAGCGCTTTTTTCTTCTCCGAGCCCGAACCGGCCATGCTCATGATCAAATAAAACAATCCCACCAGTAAGAGACCGAGGCCGAGAAGGCTGAAAAACAGTTTCGGCTTCCGGTACATGAAGAAAAGGAGGCCCAGCACAAGAACGATTACGATAATCGGATTGTTTTGAGCCAAAGAAAAAATGCCGTCCATGGATCTTGAAAAATTCACACAACCTGCCAGTGAGAAAGTATTATACCATAATTATTTCAATTCGAGCCGGTATAAAGAAGAAAACTTAGGGAGCGAGCTTGATAAGGATGCATTTGAGCCGTCTCGATCTGTGACTTGGTCCTTCTATATGAGTTCCATAGAGATTTAGAGCCAGGCAATCGTAATAAAGTATTGACCGAAGACCGTAGTTGAAAAGGTGGATTTTTTATATTTTTTCAGATAGTTGTATCAGCGCAGTGGGGTCACGCAAGCAATGGACCTTGCGAAATTGCAAAGACATGAGGCTAATGGTTAATTACGGAAAGCTCTTAGCCCTGGAAAATTATCAGTGGAGATTATAGCAATGCTCCACATTATGTCAAGCTCATTCTTAGGTTCGTCGATTGGCTCAAAAAAGAAAAATGGATTATAATTATTTTAGGAAAGGAGAACGAAGGTAGCTAACACAACGACATACAGACAAATTCACAGATGGAAATTTCCCATAGATAGGGGGTAGGTCTCAACCCGATCCCCCAGAAAATTAGAAACCCGCTGGAGTTTCCGAAAGGAAACTCAAACCAAAGGAAACCATAAAGAGTCTCCTATTGGAAAAAGCGGGCTTCGAAACGACAAGACGGAGAAAGCTAACCCTTAAGGTTAGCTTTCTGTTTTCCTCAGAATGTCTCCCCGGTAAGCCGGTCAAATAACATTATCTTCTGCTGCGGATTCTTCAGTTTCTTTCTTGCAAGGACTCTTAAAGGATGTTGGTTTTTTCTGGTGAAAGAGCGATCACCCATTATCCTCTCGTCAAGATTTCCATTTGAAATTCAATATAAAATCCTGTAAATAGGACATATTCGTTCAAAGGAGACTTCCCGGTAGGGAAATGAGAGTTTGTTTTATAAGAAATTTGAATCGAGAGGGAGGAAAATATGATCCGCTTTAAGAAATTTGGGGAGAAAGCTGTTCTTCATAACCCGCTCAAGAATTTTGAGATCGATTCTCAACCCATTGAGTATCGTGAGGACCCTCTTAGCGGTTTCACTTCCTTTATTCGCACCGGCCGGGCATTCTGGGCCGGAATTTACAAAACAGACGAAGCTGTCTTGGAAAGATTGATTGAAGAAACCCGGGGTAAGTGTTTTTTCTGCCCGGAAAAAGTGGCAACCTCGACTCCAACATTCCCAGTCGATTTTATTCCCGAGGGGAGGCTTACCAGGGGAGAAGCGACCCTCTTCCCCAACCTCTTTGCCCACAAACAATATTCTGCCATCATCGCCATCACCCAGAAGCATTATCTAAAACTCAACGAGTTTTCGCCGAGTATTCTTATGAGCGCCCTCAAACTGGCGGATTTTTATATTCGACGGGCTCATGAAGTGGGTGGCGTCGAATATGCCGAGATCGGCGGTAACTATCTTTACCCCAGCGGAGCCAGCATGGTACATCCTCACCTTCAGGTGATCCTGTCTCATGGTCCGCATTCCCTGATCAAAGTCTATACAGAAAAAGGAAGGTCCCACTACAGGAAATATTCGCGCAATTTTTGGGATGAATTGATCGAGAAGGAAAAAGGGCTTGGCGAAAGGTATTTGGGAAGTTTGGGATCTACAGAATGGTTCACTCCGTTTGCTCCAGTGAAAGAGGATGAGGTGGATGCCGTGGTGAGGGGGAAATCCAATCTCTTGGAATTTGACGATAACGATTGGGAAAATCTTGCCCAGGGTATTTCACGGGTGTTAAAGGCTTATCACGACAAAGGGTTTTCTTGTTTTAACTATGCCATTTACTCGGGTCCCCTCGGTAAGAAGCTTAGTCATTATCTTTGGGCGGGGATGAAGATCGTCTCTCGATCCAGCGTACAGACTTACCCGGTGAGCGATACTTGGTATTCATCCAGCATTCTTCTTGATGGATTCGTTGTGGAGCCACCCGAGGAAATAGCCAAACAAATACGGCCTTATTTTGGATAGAAAACTCTAGACTGTAAAGATTCAATGACCTTCTTTTGTTTTCTTTAGGGCCCTTCGGGCGAGGAGCTTTCGGCTTCCTCGTCCGCGTTCCCGGTTTCGTTGCGCAACTCGGTCAGAAGTTTTACATGGCGGGAAAAATACCACAGGATGGCACACACGAGCAGGAAAATCCCCACCGCAGCCGCCATGTAAAAGGGTGTGTTTCGGCCGGTCAGCTTGAACATGCCGCTGGCTACCAGTGTGAACGGGATGGCCGCGGGCAGGATCCCGAAGGCCGTCCCTATCAGAAAGTGGCTGTGTCGGATGGGTGAGAGTCCCAAGAGAAAGTTAATAATCAGCCCGCTGATGGGGAGCTGGCGCACGGTAAAGACCATCAGCGCCGCGGAATGGCCGAGGAACCGCTTCTTTAACTGCCCGACCCGTGGCCAATGGCGCAGGACAAAATCCTGGCCGCCCCAGCGCACAAATAGAAACAGGACATAGTAACCGGCCAGTGTTGCCACTTGCGTCCAAAGCAGGCCATACCAGAATCCGAATGCCAGACCGCCGACGGGGCAGAACAGTAGACGGGGCATGCCCGTGGCCACCAACACGAAAACAATCCCCATCCACGCGGCCGGCCCCACCCACCCCAGCGACAGCAGCCAGAATTTGACAATTTGAATGTTGCCGAGATAGTTCCGCACCGGCGTAAAATAGACCAACGCGAACGCGGCCGCCACTACCGCCAGCATGATTAGCGGTTTCGACGCAAAAGACGTCATTTTGGATTTCGGGGTACGGATCTGGGCAGCCATCATACAACCGGATTGTCTACGTCAGAATCTCACTGCACATAGGACACAGAAGTGGATGATCCTGTAAATTAATTTTAATCTTCTCGGTCCCGGTTTGAAGGCCCGATTTGAAAAGATGAGCCCGCCTGCCGCAGGCAGGGAAAACGCATCAGACGCCTTCGTACTGATAGGCAAGGGCGTTATCCGGCCGCCTCACCGTCTCGGCGGCGTGGCAACAAGTCGCTCCTTATTCGTCGCGACACCACCCCTCGTCTTTCGTCGTTGCGATGTTCATCGTGTGGGGAGCGGTTTTAAACCGTTCCCTCCGAGGGTGTCAACAATCGCTATTGATTCTTGTTTCTGAATGCAGAAGCAAACGGGTTGTTTGTAAAGGTACTCTTCTGTTTCTGCTTCCTTTCCTGTCTCTTCTCTTCTTTATTTCTCTCCTCCGTCTTTGAGACCACTCCAGGTTGGGGCGGACTGTCCTTCATGGAAAGGGAAATCCGTTTTCTTGCAAGGTCCACGCCCAGCACCGTTACCATGACCTTTTGATGAACTCTCACCACCTCCGCTGGATTTTTCACAAAGCGATGGGAAACCTCGCTGATATGGACCAGTCCATCCTGATGGACGCCCATGTCGACAAAGACACCAAATGCGGTGATATTGGTCACGATCCCAGGGAGTTTCATGCCGGGTTTTACATCCTCTATCTTTTCAATTCCTTCTGCGAATCGGAAGGCTTCCAACTGTTCACGCGGATCGCGGCCGGGTTTGGAGAGTTCCGAAAGGATGTCATTCAACGTAGGAAGGCCTACTTTATCCGAGATGTATTGGCTGAGATCGATTCTCTTCCGGAGTTTCTCTTCATGCATCAGATCGAGGACCGAGCAGCCCAGATCCCTTGCCATGGCATCCACAATGGGATAGCTCTCCGGATGGACAGCGCTTCGATCGAGCGGGTTTTCGCCATCCCTGATGCGGAAGAAACCTGCAGCCTGCTCAAAGGCTTTGGGCCCTAAGCGGGGTACCTGCTTCAATTCCTGTCTCGAACGAAACGGACCATGTTCATTCCGGTACTCCACGATCCCCTTTCCAAGCTGAGGTCCTAGCCCTGAGACATAGGTGAGAAGTTGTTTACTTGCTGTATTGACTTCAACGCCCACACGGTTAACGCAGCTGATGACCACATCGTCGAGACTGCTCTTCAACGCTCCCTGGTCCACATCGTGCTGGTATTGGCCAACACCGATTGACTTCGGATCGATCTTTACCAACTCTGCCAGAGGGTCCATCAGCCTCCGGCCGATGGATACGGCTCCCCGCACGGTCACATCCTGATCAGGAAACTCCTCCCGTGCCGCTTCCGATGCCGAATAGACCGATGCACCACTCTCGTTGACCATCACCACCTGAATGATCTTGGAGAGGTCGAGGCTGCGGATGAAAGCCTCTGTCTCCCTTCCCGCCGTGCCGTTTCCGACGGCAATGGCCTCTATGAGGAATCGCTCACACATCTCAAGGATCTTTGAGCGTGCATCGGCTGCACCCTTTTCGGACTGCAGAGGATAAATGGTTTCGCTCTGTAGCAATTTCCCTTGCCGGTCCAGGCAGGCCACTTTACAGCCCGTCCGAAACCCCGGATCAATAGCAAGAACATTCTTCTGACCCAGGGGCGGAGCGAGAAGAAGTTGACGGAGGTTCTCGACAAAGACCCGTATCGCCTCCTCATCCGCCCGCTTTTTTGTTTCAAGGCGGATTTCGGTCTCCATGGAAGGAGAGAGCAGTCTCTTGTAACTGTCGTGGACGGACACCCTGACCTGCTGGCATGCAGGCCCTTCCCCCTTGACAAAAAGGCCATCGAGGATCTCCAGGGCTTCATCTTCAGGGGGGAGGACCCGCAGGATAAGCACATCCTCATTTTCTCCCCGCCTCATCGCCAGAATCCTGTGGGACGGCGCTTTGTTGACAGGTTCTTGCCAATCAAAGTAATCCTTGTACTTGATTCCTTCAGCCTCCTTTTCCGTAATGACCTTTGACTTAAAGACAGCCTTCGATGAGAAGAATTCGCGCATCCTGGCCCGGGCCGTTTGATCTTCATTGACCCATTCTGCGATGATGTCACGGGCTCCGGCGAGGGCGTCTTCCACAGAATTAACCTCTTTTTCGGAATTGACGAAAGCATTTGCCTCGGTCAATGGATCGATGTCATCTTGTGCAAAAAGACGCTGGGCGAGCGGCTCCAGTCCCCTCTCTTTAGCGATCGTTGCCCGGGTCCGGCGCTTGGGCCGGTAAGGCAGATAGATATCTTCCAGAACGGCCATGGTCTCCGCCGAGAGGATCTTTTCCTTTAACTCGTCTGTGAGCTGTTCCCGTTCCTCTAGTGATTTGAGGATGGCCTCACGCCGCTTGTCTAATTCCACGAGCTGATTCAGACGGTCGCGAACGGTTGTGATGGCAACCTCATCCAGAGAACCTGTGACCTCCTTCCGGTATCGGGCGATAAAAGGGATGGTGGCCCCTTCATTCAAAAGGTCTGCTGCGGCCTGGACCTGTTTGGGAGTGAAACCCAATTCTTGCGCAATCTTAGGAATGTGTGTTTCGTTCATAGCCTCCCTCAACCAAATGACGAGGAGAATGACAGAACATTCAAGAGCATTAGGGGAGAAATGTCTAAAGAACCCTGCAAATCAAATTCAAGACTCTAGAATAAAATAATTTGGACAGAATTAAAAGGGGATCTCGCCAAGTCCACCCAGGGCATTGATGAATTCATGCTACCCTTGGTAAGTCTTGGCCCTTTGACGGCTATCCAACACAAGGAGCAAATTCCTCCTTGGACCGAACGCCACAGCACTCTCCTATGGATCATTCTCGTTCTGGTGGTGGGTATGATGCTGATCCTTATCTTGAAAAACTTGAAGAAACTTCCACCCTCCCCGAAGCAGCCATAGGATTTTATTGCTCTTCACTCCCAAAGATTTCAAGGATCTCTCCCGCTCCCATTCTCATTTTCAAACGGTGGAAGTTGCGGTGGGTTCAGACTCGGGAAAAAGGGTTTCCAACATCTTGAGAAACTTTTCTAAGAGGTGAGGGTCAAACTGGGTTCCGGCGTGTCTGCGAAGCTCCGCCACAGCCTCCCGATGGGATAATGCCCTACGATAGGGGCGATCACTGGTGAGGGCCTCGTAGGCATCCGCGATCGCCAACAAACGGCACTCGACGGGGATTTCTTCTCCTTGGATGCCGAGAGGATAACCCTGGCCGTCCCACCACTCATGGTGTTTGAGGATCCAGTCGGCAATCGGAACGAGGTCCGGGGCGGAGAGGGCGATGCGATAACCGATCTCGCAGTGTCGTTTCATCTCTGTCCACTCCTCAGAAGTGAAGAGCCCTTCCTTCAGGAGGATGGCGTCGGAGATTCCCACCTTGCCGATGTCATGAAATTTGGCGAAGAGGGATAAGTCAGCCGTCGTGGACTCGGGGAGTCCGATCAGGGCGGCCATCCGGACTAATAACTTTTCCAAACGACTCGCGTGTTGCTCGGTTCCGAGGTCCCTGGCTTTCAGGGTATTGATCAGGGTGCTCACGATGGTGCTCCGGACGCTCTGGGTGCGATAAAGCTTTTTCCGGTACATGTGATTATCCGCTTCTTTAAAGACGTCTTTTAGGTTTTTATGGGATCCATTTTTGATCGAAAATCCAACGGAGATGCTCAACGGGAGTTCGGGGTTGGTGGCGTTGTAGGTGTCGACCGTCTCCTGAATTCTTTGGCAGGCGTTTTCAACGGCACGTTCGGTGGTGTTTGGAAGGACGACCGCAAATTCATCCCCGCCGATGCGGGCCGCCAAATCTCCCTCCCGGAAGGAATCCCGGATCACCCTGGCCGCGGCGACCAGTAGGCGATCCCCTTGATCGTGTCCTAAGGTATCATTGACCAGCTTGAGCCCATCCACATCACACGATAAGATCCCGACCGTCTCATAGCGTGTTTTTTCTATCCGACTCATCTCCTCCTCGAAGTAGATGCGGTTATAGAGTCCGGTCAGAGGATCGTGGAGGCTCAGGTATCTCAGTTTTTCTTCCCCGAGCTTGAGGTCTGTGATATCTGCGGCAATGCCGACGATGCGGTGTGTCCTTCCGGAATCATCCCCGATCGGAAAAGAGCGGTCTTTGATCCAGCGGATGGATTGATCCGGGCGCACAATCCGATAGACGACCTCGACCTCTTGTTGGCTTTTGTTCTCTAAAGATCGCTTCACATGATCCCTGTCTTCAGGATGGACCGTCTCCAAAAAGGATTCGGGGTCTTCGTAAAAGCTTTGAGGTGGACGCCCCCAGATTTCTACATAGGCGGGGCTGACGTAACGGGGGATTCCCTCCTCGTAGACATAGAAGACCTCACGGATGTTTTCTGCCAACTGGCGGAATCTCTCTTCACTTTCCCGCAGCGCCTCGTCTGCCCGCTTGCGGTGGGTGACGTCCTTAACAATGTGAACAAGACCGATGATGTCTCCCTTATGGTCCCGTATTGGATCGAGTGAGATAAAAAGCCACCTTTCCTTGTCAGCGAGATAAAACTCCGTCTCTTCACGTTTTTTTGTTCGGATCATCTTTTCATAAGGACATCGTTCAGGAGACATGTTCATCTCGTGCATCAAGGTGTAACAGTACTCCCCAACGATCCGATCCATCGGTAGGTTGAAAAAGCGAATGGTTTCCTCATTCACGCGGACAATTCTGCATTCAAGGTCTAAAATCATGACCAGATCGGTAATCGAGTCGAACGTGGTCTGCCATTGATCCGCTGTCTTTTTAAGTTTCTCCTCAGCTTGTTCGTGCTCGGCATTCTTTATCTCCAGGGCTTCTGCCATCTCGTCGAAAACCCTTCCCACCTCGCCCAATTCATCAGGTCTATGGTCTAAACCTGTCCGTGTTTTGAGATCTCCATGTTCTATCCTGCGCGAGACCTCGACGAGTTTATGGAGTCTCTTCACGATAATGGCATTTCCTAAAAACCATGCCGAGAACACTGCAATCAAGAACGCGACACTTAAAAGGACCACATTGATTGACAGAGCCCTTTTGGCATGGTAAAGGGCTTTCTCTTCCGGGATACCGACACGTATAAAAAGATATGGCGATTCGATTGCCCGCAGGTGGAGTCTTTTGTAGGCATTAAGACGTTTTACATCATCGACCCCGGTATACGTGAAAACCCCTTCTTTCGTTTGATGTGACATATACCCGGTCATATCAGGAAGATCTGTTCTCGGTATACTATCTCCCTTTCCAGGATAGGCATAGAGAAGAATCCCCCTGTGGTCGCTGATAGATAGGGTTGAACCCAGGGGTAATTTTTCCATTGAAAACATCCGGGCGTAACGGGCAATGTCAAGTGAAATGCCAACCATTCCCCGGAACTTCCCCTTGGCATCTGTGATCGGATAGGCAAGATGTAACACCGGCCGGTTTAAGGATCGGCAAATGGCGTATTCTCCTACGGAGAAATCTCTTGTCCTTACGACATCCTGAAACAATTTTGTGGATACCATGCTCGTTGGCTTAAAAGGTGGAGCAAAAGAGCACAAGATTCCTTGAGCGTTTAGAACAAAGATGCCCCCATACAATGGATTCTGTTTCAATAAGCCCTCAAGCAGTTGATCACTCGCTTTCATATTCAAGTTCTGTATCTCCGGTATTTTGGCTAAGGTCGTGAGGAACTGGCGAGTGCTTTCCATGACACGTTGGTGCTCGTAGGCAAGGCTTTTTACCACCCCCAGGGCATCCGATTTCGCATTTTCAATCTCACGGGAACTACGGTCTAACCCTGAGTAGATAATAATTCCCAAAGCGGGGAGAACGGATATCAGAACCAATAATAGCAGACGACTTCTAATGGTTCTGAAAAATGGAAACCTCATCGTTGTGGCGCCCCCTATTTCTTGCCTGGCTACCGCAGACCCGCCTGCGGTAGCCAGGGTAGCAAAATCCATCGGCAATAAATGCCGGAACTACATAATCCTTTGAAATGGATGCATTTGTTTGACATTATTGAGCAAATTTAGTGCCAAAGTGGATGATCTTGTCCAATCTATTGAATTTTAAAGGGTTTTAAAAAAACTAAGAGGTATTGGCGGGTGGGAATATGCCTTTTCTTGTCGCTAAGATACATTATATACAAGAGGCATTTTCTTTTTGACTAAGTTTTGAAAGGAACAAGGGGGCCGTCCGTAAAATTATAAATTCCTACACTTCTAGGGGAAAGGAGACCGTTCTATTGATTCCTCATCCCACCTCTTGTGGCATCCCAGGGGGGGATGAAATTCTTTCCAACTCTTGATATATTTTTCCTGTCGCCGGGGTAGGGACACCCCATTCTTTTCCGAGATCGACGATCGTGCCGCCGAAAAGTTCCAATTCACTCTTTCCTTTCTTCTGGTGGATATCTCTCTGTAAAGAGGTCTGTGTGTCCGGAGGAAACATCGTTGCCTTCTCAAGAGAAAGTTCTACGATTTCATCAGGCAAGGGAATCTTTTTCTTCAAAGCAATGGAGTGAATTTCATTCATAATCTCAACAACCTCTTTTTTAAACGAAGCTTTCTCCAAAATTTCTCCAAGAGTTCGATTATAGTAAGCTGAGATCAGGCTGAAACTGGCTATGAAGATATACTTCTCCCATATCGCTGGGTTTGCATCCTCTTTCCACTCATAATCAATTGAAGATTTTTGAAACAGTCTGAATAACTCATGAGGTGTGTAATCGGGATACGCGGGGTCTCTTCCAAAGATAATTTTCCCTGGTTTTCCCGTATACACAACCCCCGGCTCTTCGATATAGGAAGAGATATAGACACACGAGGGAAGGATGATTCCGGTATTGACTTTGATCCGAAGTTTCTCCTGAATATCGGCACCATTCAAAGGAGCTAAGATAGTCGAATTCTCCTTGATATGACCCTTCATGGAGGTTGCAGCTTCCACGAGGTCATATCCTTTGACGGTGATCAAAAAAATGTCGATTTGAGGAAGCTCACTTATTCTCTCAGTGGCAAGCGTTGGTTTACAGGTAATCGTTCCGAACTCAGGAGATTTAACGGTCAGTCCGTTTTCTCTGATCGCCCCAAGATGTTTTCCGCGGGCTACAAAAAAGATGTCGGCAGAAGAATCAGAATTTGAAGAAAAGGTATGGGCTAATTTCCCTCCGAAATAGCCTCCGACACCACCCACCCCCACGACACAGACATTCAGTTTATTCATGGTCACCCCGCCTGAATATTGATTAACTGCCAATCCTTCGATAACGTTTCTCCTGTTCCTTTTCGAAAGATACAACAAGACCTTCACTTTCGCAAAAAAACCTTTTCGAGAGAGACCTCAAATCGCCGATCCTCTTCCGATGTCCTCTTCCTCGGGCCTTTCGTTCTTCCGCCTCCTCGACGAAATTTCGCCTTGAGCTCACGTTCCTCCAATAAAAAGTCCATTTTGTCCGCGCGAAATTCCCTGCCGATTGGGCTCAAACATTTCGCTCCCTTTCCCAGCACCATCGCTGCCAATCCCCAGTCACCCGTTACGACGACATCTCCAGATTCGGTGAGGTTGACAATCTTGATATCCGCTTCCTGAAAACCGTCTCCCACCACAATAGGGTGATCCGACTCTATATTGTGATTGAAACTGGCCACCGTCCAGACCGGGATATTGTGTTTTCGTCCAAGTCTGATGCAAATCTGTAAAACGGGTCTGGGACAAGCATCTGCGTCTACTAAAATCTTCATGGGATCCAATAAAAATGTTGCTTCTTCAGGAGATCATTCACAGAACATGCCCTGATTTCTCGTGAAGAAGGTCTTTCTACCTTCATCTCAACAAGAAAAAAGGAAAGATATCTGCATATATTGATGGAACAAAAAAGGGCAGGACCGTTTTGCCCTGCCCTTTCGTTTTAATCTCTCTCCCCTTTAATAAAGGTGGGAAGGGGACTATTACTGACCCGTCAGATATTCATGAATCGAATTGGCTGCTTTTCTTCCTGCTCCCATCGCCAGGATGACAGTCGCCGAACCTGTCACGATATCTCCCCCTGCCCAAACTCTGGGTTTGGTCGTCTTCCCGGTTTCAAGGTCTGCAACGATATAACCCCTCTTATTAAGCTCCAAACCCGGTGTCTGTGTGGGAAGAAGGGGATTGGCGCCTGCACCAATGGCCACCACTGCCATGTCGCACTCGAGTTGAAATTCTGAACCCTGGATGGGAACCGGTCTGCGCCTTCCCGACTCATCAGGCTCTCCCAATTCCATCCGGAGACATTCCACACCGGTCACCCAACCGTTATCCTCTCCTAAAAATTTTATGGGAGCTGTCAGAAGATAGAATTGAACGCCCTCTTCTTCCGCATGGTGAACCTCTTCGATACGGGCTGGCATCTCATCCCTCGACCGGCGATAGATGATTCGAACGGTGTCCGCTCCTAATCGGAGAGCTGTCCGGGCTGAATCCATGGCCACATTCCCTGCGCCAAAGACCGCGACATTCTTTCCCCGGGCAATCGGCGAATCATATTTTGTGAAGAGGTATGCCTTCAGCAAATTGGATCGGGTAAGATACTCATTGGCTGAATAGATGCCGCAGAAGTTCTCCCCCGGGACATTCAAAAACTGGGGAAGACCTGCGCCCAAACCCAAGAATACAGCATCATATTCCTTCAGGAGCTCATCAACGGTCTCAATCCTTCCGATGACGCAGTTACACTCTACCTTGACACCCAATTTCTCCAAATAGTTGACCTCTGCCTGGACAATCGCCTTGGGAAGACGGAATTCCGGAATCCCGTAAATCAGGACGCCCCCGGTTTTATGGAGGGCTTCAAAAATCGTGACCTCATGCCCTTTAAGAATGAGATCCCCTGCCAGGGTCAAACCTGCCGGTCCGGATCCCACGACCGCCACTTTCTTCCCCGTGGCAGGAGCTTTTTCAGGAATGGTGACTTCTCCTTTCGTTCTCTCCCAATCCGCAGCAAATCGTTCCAATCTACCGACAGCAACCGGTTGATCCTTTTTTCCAACGATGCAAACCTTTTCACACTGGTCCTCTTGAGGACAGACGCGGCCGCAAACGGCAGGGAGACTGTTTCGTAACTTCAATTTCCGCCCTGCCCCGGTAAAATCACCCTCCGAAATAAGTTTAACAAAAGCCGGGATCTCGACTTCCACCGGGCATCCCTCAATACATTTCGGTTTCTTACATTGAAGGCAGCGACTTGCCTCCAGCTGGGCCAGTTCGGGTGTGTATCCAAAAGGGACCTCATCAAAATTTCTTGCCCTTACCTTGGGCTCCTGCTCAGGCATCTTCTGCCTTTGGACTTTTGGTTTTTCTTTTTTCTCTTTTCCTTCTGCCATCTCAAACCCCCTTATTTTTCCGCCCCCTTAAATTGTTCTATGGATACCTTCTCCTCTGTGAGATAGGCTCTTTGGCGTTTCACCAATTCATCATAGTCGACCTCATGACCGTCAAACTCCGGGCCGTCCACACAGCAAAATTTCGTCTTGCCTCCCACCGTGACCCGGCAGGCCCCGCACATTCCTGTGGCATCCACCATGATGGGATTCAAACTGACCATTGTCTTGACCCCATACTCCTTTGTCAACTTGCACAAAAACTTCATCATGGGTACAGGGCCGATCCCCACGATCAGTTTGACGTCTTTCCTTTCATCCAGGATTTTTCGGAGGACATCCGTCACAAATCCGTGGTGACCATAGCTCCCGTCATCCGTTGTCACCCTCAGATCGTGACTGGCGGCCTTCATCTCATCCTCCAGGATCAGGAGGTCCTTTGTTCGAGCACCAATGATGGCAATGACGTTGTTCCCTGCCTCTTTGTAAGCTTTGGTAATGGGGTACATCACGGCCACGCCTGTTCCGCCGCCCACACAGATCACCGTTCCAAGATTTTCAACGTGGGTCGGCTTTCCCAATGGCCCGATGATATCTTGGATGGAATCGCCCACATTCAGGGTTCTCATGAGAGCCGTGGACTTTCCAACGACCTGAAAGATCAAGTCAATCGTCCCTGCGGCGGGATCTGTCCCTCCCATGGTCAAAGGAATTCTCTCCCCGGTTTCATTGACCTTTAAGACGACAAACTGTCCCGGCTTTGCCTTCCGGGCAATTTGGGGTGCCTCTACTCTAAAATGGCACACCGTTTTTTCAGCCATTTCCCGTTTGTATGTAATCTTATGCAATCTCTCCCCCTCCCTTCTGATAAATTCTTCGCGAAAAACCAGATATATATAAACGAACTGAATTTAAATGTCAAACTTTTGCTCCCGCCAAGAATTTAACTTGACAGACACTGAAATTTAGTCCATAAATACAGATAACTGAACTTTGTAAAAAGTTTTTGTGAACCCCCAGAGGCTCTTTCGTTAGAAAGTCCCGGGGGGGCAAATGGATGAAGGAGAAAAAAGATGAATTTGAAGCTTTACGTAGGAAACCTCGCCTTTGGAGCTTCAGAAGAAGACCTGAGAAAACTCTTTTCTGAAGCAGGAGCGATTCAGTCCGTTAAAATCGTTACCGATTCTTATTCGGGAAGATCAAGAGGATTTGGTTTTGTAGAGATGACTTCCAACGCGGAGGCGGAGAAGGCAATTTCCCTCATCAATGGAAAGACCTTTATGGAGCGGGCCTTGATTGTGAGTGAAGCCAGACCTCAGAAAAAAGAGGGCGGCGAGTTCAAAGGCAGGGGGGATAGGAACAGGTAACCCGATTTACGGAAGGTAAAGGAGAGGTCGTTGGAAGTTAAAGTTCAGGACAACCAGATCGAGAATGCGATCAAAACCTTGAAGCGCCAACTCGCCAGGGATGGGATCTTGAAGGAATTAAAGAAAAGAAGATCCTACGAGAAACCTTCCGTCAAAAAGAAAAGAAAGCAGCAGGAGGCGAGGAGGAGAAGACAGAGAGCAGCCCGCAGATTTTCGAGATAAAGAGTGCTTCCCTTCTGTTTCTCAAGAGGCAGGCAGGAAAACTAATCATGGATACCCGGTAGATTCACAGCGATCCAGAGTTTTCCTTCTTCTGTTTGAAGAAGACCTTTTCTGGAGAGCAGGGCGATCGCCTCTGAGGAAAATGCTCCAACATCCTTAAAGTCAAGGATGACTTTTTGGATCTCCACATTTAAAACCCCTTTGAGCCTCTTCACCAGTTCTTTTGCCCCCTCCCGATCCATCGACCCTTCAAGTCTGACGAAAAGTGTCTTAAGCCGCTCATTATAGATAGAATAGAGTTTCAGCGTATCGGCTGCTTTCTGACCAATCAGAAGTTTCTTCTCTGTAATCTTCTCGCCGACCCGCTGAATCAAGTCCCGAGTATTCCCGAGAGGGATGGTATCGTTCATCTTCTGCAAAATCCGTGAAAGGCTTGGAAGATAACCCTCCGGTGTCCTCTGTGCGATGCTTCGATAGGCGATATTCGAAACGACCCTCGTGAAGAATCGTTGTTGGGGGTGGAAAACCCTCTTAATGATGGAGTTCCAGGAATAGCCCTCTTTGCATGCCCAATTAAACCCACGCTGAAGTGTCTCTTCGGTCATCAACCTTGGCTTGAAAACGACGGTGGCTCCGTTATATTGCCCCCAATCCTTATGCAGGAGCCTGCCCTCTGACTCCATCCTTTGAAATAGGGCTGTCCCGGGCAAAGGGGTGAGAATGAAGAAAGTGGGCAGTTCAATTCGATTCCGTTCACAGAATCGAAGCGTTCTTTCAAAGACCCCTTCATCATCATGATCCAACCCAAAAATGAACCCGGCCAAGATCATGATGTCGTGGTCGTGAAGGGCTTTCATGGCCTCCTCAAATTGGGAGACTTGATTAAAGGCTTTATTCACCTCCTTCAAGTTTTCCGAAGAGAGGGACTCTACCCCGATGAACAAAGAGACACATCCGCTCTCCGCAGCGAGTTTCAGAAGCTCCGGATCCCTGGTCAAGGTCATGCTGGCCTGGCTAGCCCATTTCTTTTTGAGGGGCTTTAATTGTGTGAAGAGTTCTCTGGCATAATGGCGGTTCCCGGCGATATTATCGTCGATGAAGACAACGAACTCCCCGTCTAAGCGTTTCACCTCCTCAATCACCTCTTCCACGGGTCGGCATCGATAGGTCTTTCCGAAGAAATGGGTAACATGGCAAAAATCGCATTGGTGAGGGCAGCCCCGGGTCGTCTGGACGCAGTTGACCGTCATGTAAGCCTCTTTACGGAGGAGATCGAGCCTCGGAAAGGGGAGTCTTTCCATCGAGCAGAAGGTATCCTCCTTATAGAAAGGCTTGAGGCATCCCTTCTTATAATCTTCAATCAATCCTTCCCAGACATTCTCCGCCTCGCCGATCACCACCGCATCTACATATTCTTTGGCTTCGAGGGGAAGGCTCGAGGCGTGAGGTCCACCCATGACGACCGGGATCCCCCTTTGACGAAACCTCTGCGCAATCTGATAAGCCCTTGGGGCATGCATCACCATTCCGGTCACGCCGACCAGATCTACATCCTCTTCAAAATCAATGGGCTCAACATTCTCATCAGTGATCTTCACTTCGATATCTGGAGGAGTCAGGGCAGCCAGCGCGGTCAGGGTGAGGCGAGCAAACCAGATGTCCTTAATCACCTTTTGTGAGTGGCTAATATAAGGGTGTTCGTACGCAGGATCGATTAATCGAATTCTCAAACAGGCTCTCCCATGAAATGATCCCTTCTGTGTGGAACAGGTGCCGACAGGGGATAAAATGGTGAGTTAATTGGGAATATATAACTTAACGGCTGGAGGATGTCAATGATTTTCGAGATTATTCGGCGTTTTCGGACAGGTTGTAATAATTCGCCTTACAGGAATCCCTTAAAAAGGTGAGAGATTCTCTGACTTCACCAAAAGACTTCTTCAAGGTTTCAACCTTCCTCTCCAGATCCATATTTCGGGTGAGGGCCTCTTCCAGTTTGGATTGGAGCTCCCGGTTCTCCTCAGAGAAAAGGGAGGCCTCTCTCTCCCTCAACTTTCCCTTGATTTTAACGACCTCGTTCTGTTCGATTTGGGATTCCAGGTCGTGAATTCGATCGAAGGCTTCCTCTCTTTCCTGAGTAACTTTGTTCAGGGCTTCTCTCATCTCTCTCAATTCCTGTTGAAACTCCTTGATTCTCTCCAGGGCATCTGCATTCTCCTCTTGGAGATAGATCGATTCGGACTGAAGCTCTTTGAGCTTGGTATGCTCTCTGTTCAGGGTCTCTAGTTGGCGTCGTAATTCTTGATTGTCTTGGGTCAATTGATGGATGGTCTTCTGGTACGAAGTCAGGTCCATCTCCAGAGCCCTCTTGGTCTGGGCCCCGGCGAGAAGCTGAGCATGAAGGTCTTCGATCAATTTCAGGACATCCAGGCTCTGTTCTGTCTCTATTCCTTTCTTGGGAGACTCGAAGATCACCTTCCTTTCTGTCTGCTTCTCCGGAAATCTCATTTCCGGTATGGGTTCGGGATGATCTTCTTTCAAAGGCTGGAATTCCTCTTCCAGAAGTAAAGGAAGGGGTCCTTCCAGCTTTCTGATCTTGGGCATCTTTTCAGCGACATTCGTATCGAATCCATCGGCCGTAATCACCTGACTTCTTGGCTTCATCCTGTATCCTCCTCAGCCACTCGGCCCTTTTGTCCCCGCCCTTTCCGAAAAAGGGGAAGGAGATTACTTGATTCGTTCTCTCATGTATTCATCCATCACCCTTAACATCTCGACAATCTTTTCCACTTCTGCTTTGACCCGGTTCACTTCTTCCAGAATTCGATTGGCCTTCTTCAAATCGAATTCCAGGGCGGATCGGACGGTCAAAGAGGAACGAAGTTCAGAATAAAGTGTATCGATTCGTTCTGTTAAATCATCCTTTTTGGGCTCTTCCACAGATTTCTTCAAAGAAGAGATGGATCTGGGTTCCGACACATCCCAAGGCCTTTCAATCGGCTCTTTGTTCAGCGTGTTGGGGAATTTTTGTGCGACATTGTTGGTGAATTCATCCGACATGATCAGCTCCTTTCAGGTCTAATATTTCATCGATCAGGCTCTGGATATCCGCCGCACCCTTTGACGATTGGGCGAATAGAAAGATGGGAGTCCCTTGACTGGTTGCCTCTGCAATCTTTGTATCCTGGCGGATCACTGTGCTGAGGAGGTATTTGTCATAGTGGGTTTCCAGTGCCTTTTTAGAACGTTTGCAGATCCGATGGGACTCATTGTAACGGTTCAGGAAGATGAAGATATTCTCAAAGACAAAAGAAAAATCCTCTTCGATCGTGGAGAGGGTCTC
>CAYGWV010000119.1:0-9350 GCA_964353925.1 uncultured Syntrophaceae bacterium
GAATAAGGAAGGATCTGCCCATGACCATCCTTTCGATCAGTGCGGGGTCGTGTTGGAAGGAGAGATCGAAATGTCCATTGAGGAGGAGAAGAAACTAATGAGGTCGATGGAAACCTACTTCATTCCGGCAGGCGCAAAACACAATTGGAAAACCATGACCTTGTCCGCCAAGATTTTAGATGTCGTGGCAAAAAAAGGCTAACAGAATTCGATTCGGCTCACCGAAATAAATCAGATTGCGTTTGCACCTCACCCTGGTAAAATAATTGATTCGCCGCAGTATTAGTGAGTCCATAATTGTATGGACACGGAAGACTAAATCCCTCCTTCCCTCCCTTTACAAAAGGGAGGAATTTCCCCTCTTTGGCAAAGAGGGGTTGGGGGAGATTTTCAGAACAGTATGTCTGCTCAATTATGGACTCCTTAGTAAATTCAATTTGGCATTTATAAGAATGCCGGAATCGAGGGAAGAAGTCTATGAAGATTTACATCAACGAGATCAAAGAGAATGATCACGTGGATTCCCTCTTTTTGGTCAAAGAGAAATCTTCGGCGGTCACCAAAACTGGAAACGCCTACCTGAAATTGAAATTGGTGGACCGTTCCGGAGAGATCGAAGGCAGGATTTGGACCTCTGTCGAAAACTTTGCCGAATCCTTTGAGAAGGACGGCTTTGTCCATGTGATGGGAATGGCAGTCTCTTTCCAGGAGCGTCTCCAATTGAACATCACCTCTATCGAAAGCATGGGGGAAGAAGAAATTCTTTTTTCAGACTTTTTCCCCATGACAGAAAAAAATATTGACGAGATGTTCCAGTCCCTTCTAGAAATCAGCCGACAGATTAAGAACCCACACCTCGCCCGACTTCTCCAGCTCTTCTGGGAAGATGAGTCCTTTATCAAACTTTTTAAAATAGCCCCTGCGTCCAAATGGCTCCATCACAATTATTTAGGGGGCCTCTTGGAACACACCCTTTCCCTGGTACAACTGGCATTAAAGAACGCCGGCCACTACCATGGATTGAACATAGACCTCTTGCTCACAGCCTCGATTTTCCACGACCTGGGCAAAGTGGATGAGCTTTCTTACCACCGTTCCTTCGACTACTCAGACGAAGGCCGGCTCCTCGGCCATATTGTCCTTGGAATAGAACGGGTGGATGAAAAAATCCGCCAACTCCCCGATTTTCCAAAGGACCTTTCCACGCTGCTGAAGCACTTCCTCCTGAGCCACCATGGTCAATATAATTGGGGCTCACCAAAAAGACCGATGACCTTGGAAGCGGTGATGCTCCATTTCCTAGATGATATGGATGCCAAAATCAATGGAATTCAAAAATTTATAAAGAAAGAGGTGCCCGAAGGGTCCCGGTGGAGCGCTTACCACCGTATGTTTGAGCAATACTTTTATGTGCCCACCCCTTGGGAGCATACGGAACTACCCGATAAGATTGAGAAAGAGGCATTGGAAGACGAATAATTGAACCTATCAATTTCTTGACAAACTGGATCTCCGTAATTATCTTAAGGGGACGAAAAGGATTACCTATTATACGATTCCTTTTGGCTTGTTTAGCCGAGAGAAGGGGAAAATTTAAATGGATTTCTCCCTTTCCGAGAGAATGAGGCGGGTGCTGGAGATTGTCATCGAAGATTACATTCTCACAGCAGAGCCTGTGGGTTCGAGGACGATTTCAAAAAAATCGAACGTCAACCTGAGCCCTGCTACCATACGGAATATTATGTCGGATTTGGAAGATCTGGGCTTACTCTCTCAACCTTATACGTCAGCAGGGAGGATGCCCACGGAGAGGGGGCTTCGATTTTACGTGGATTCGATCATCGATGTGCACGAACTCAGCGATCAGGAACAACACGAGATACGATCCAAATACTTGGGCCATCTCATCGAGGGACCCGACCTGTTCAGGGAGACTTCTCGGATCCTTTCTTTATCTTCTCATTACTTAGGAATTGTCTGGACACCCCGAATGAGTTCGGTCGTGCTGCAACATATTGAGTTTGTAAAATTAAGAAGACATCTGGTTCTCGCTATTTTAGTGAGCACAACCGGTTTGGTTCACAACCGCATTATAGAAGTGGAAGAAGACTTTTCCCAGTCCGAGTTAGACCATCTCTCAGATTATTTGAACAGTTTCCTGGCGGGCCTCGCTCTTTATCAGGTGAGGGAGAAACTGGTAGAGCAAATGAGGGTAGCCAAGAACGATTATGATCGTCTGCTTGAACAGGCGCTCAAATTGGGAGAGAGGGCCTTTTCGTCCATGGATGACACCGATGTCTTCATCGAAGGAAAAACAAATATTCTGAATGAACCTGAATTCGGTAATGTTTCGAGCATGACCGATCTCTTTCGAACGTTTGAGGAAAAAGCTACCATGGTGAAACTCTTAGATAAGTTTATGACGCCGAAGGGAGTGCGAATTGCGATCGGCTCAGAGAGCCAGGTTCAGGAGATGGAGACCTGCAGCGTCGTCACCTCTCCCTATAGTTGTAGTGGAGAGGTCCTGGGCGTTTTAGGGGTCATCGGGCCTCGGAGAATGAACTATTCAAAAGTGATCCCTCTGGTAGGGTATACCGCGAAACTTCTCACTGAGATCCTGGAAACCCAATAGATCTCCCTCGCCGTTAAGCCCTCTCTTGTGCCGAGAGAATGATTTCTTAAAGGAACCGGGATTCTGGATTGGGGAAAATGCGGGAGTAGAAGAAATGGAGAAAAAAGAGATCAAAAAAAAGAACCAAAACCAAAAGGGATCGGAGAAGAAAGACGGGGAGGATCTCATTGAAACCCTGGGTGAAGAGATGCATTTGCATTTAGACGAAGAAAGACAAGAGAAAGAAAAGGAGATTGGGGAACTCAAAAAGAAGTTGGAGGAGAAGGAGAGAGAGATCAAGGAGTATCACGATCGCCTGCTCAGGCTCGCAGCCGATTTTGAGAACTATAAAAAGAGGGCGGCCAGAGACAAGGAGGACTGGACCAAATTTGCCAATGAGGATTTGATCAAGGCGATCCTGCCCTTTGTCGATAATCTGGAGAGGGCAATCAATCACGCCCAAAAAGTCGCAGACACGGGGGTCCTAATCGAAGGGGTTCGATTAACCATTCAACAAATTCTTCAGACCCTGAACAAATTTGGACTTTCTTCTTTTCAATCTGTTGGAAAGCCCTTCGACCCAACCGTGCATGAGGCGATGTTGGTCGTGGAAACGAACAAACATGAACCGAATCAAGTCGTGGAGGAGTTCCAGAAGGGCTACCTCTTGAATGATCGACTCTTAAGGCCGGCAACGGTTTCCGTGTCAAAACCTCCGGAGAAAGAGGCCCAGACATCGGAATGATCTTGAATAAACCCCGTTAGAAATTCCAACGGGGCAGGGTGGCGGAATTATTCAAAATCTAACTAACCCCACTGCAGAGCAGCAGGGCATTATTTCTAACGGGGTAAATTTTAAGGAGGGGAAATCAAAATGGCAAAGACAATAGGAATTGATTTAGGAACAACCAACTCCGTGGTCGCCATCATGGAGGGAGGGGATCCCGTCGTGATCGCCAATCAGGAGGGGAGCCGAACGACTCCTTCGGTGGTTGCTTTTACAGATAAAGGGGAGAGGGTGGTTGGGCAAATTGCGAAACGTCAGGCCATTACCAACTCTGAGAATACCATCTTCTCGATCAAACGACTGATGGGAAGAAAATTTACAGACCCTGAGGTGCAGAAGGATCTCAAGATCCTTCCGTATAAAATCGTCGAAAATAAGAACGGAGATGCGTGGGTCAGGACGAGGGATAAGGAGTATAGCTCCCCTGAAATCTCTGCCTTCGTCCTCCAGAAGATGAAGGAAACGGCAGAGGCCTATCTCGGCGAGAAGGTAACGGATGCCGTGATTACCGTTCCAGCTTATTTCAACGATAGTCAGCGTCAGGCCACAAAGGATGCAGGACGGATTGCAGGTCTGAACGTCATTCGGATCATCAATGAGCCCACCGCTGCTTCCCTCGCCTATGGTTTGGAAAAGAAGAAGGATGAGAAGATTGCGGTCTTCGACCTGGGGGGTGGAACGTTTGATATCTCCATTCTCGAGCTGGGCGAAGGTGTCTTCGAGGTCAAATCGACCAATGGGAATACCCATCTGGGCGGGGATGACTTTGATCAACGCATCATCGACTATCTCGCTGATGAGTTCAGAAAAGATCAGGGGATTGACCTGCGAAAAGATCGGATGGCCCTTCAAAGGTTAAAAGAGGCCGCCGAAAAGGCAAAGATCGAACTCTCCAACATGATGGAGACAGACATCAATCTACCCTTTGTCACTGCCGACGCCTCAGGGCCGAAGCACCTCAACATGAAATTGACCCGGGCTAAATTAGAGAAGCTGACGGAGGACCTTATTGAAATGGTGGAAGGACCGTGCCGCCAGGCCGTTGCCGATTCTGGGTTTTCAGCTAAAGAAATTGACGAGGTGATCCTCGTCGGCGGGATGACCCGGATGCCTAAAGTTCAGGAGAAAGTGAAGCAACTCTTCGGGAAAGAGCCCAATAAGAGCGTTAACCCCGATGAGGCCGTAGGGATTGGCGCTGCCATTCAGGCTGGAGTCCTGAAGGGAGAGGTGAAGGATGTGCTCCTCTTGGATGTGACCCCGCTCTCTCTTGGGATCGAGACACTCGGTGGCGTCTTTACAAAACTAATTGAAAGAAACACGACCATTCCATCCAAAAAGAGTCAGATCTTTTCCACCGCATCGGATAGCCAACCTGCGGTGACGATTCATGTCCTTCAGGGCGAACGAGAGATGGCCGCGGATAACAAAACACTCGGCCAATTTGAACTGGTGGGGATTCCGCCCGCTCCCAGAGGCATTCCTCAGATCGAGGTCGGTTTCGATATTGATGCCAATGGAATCGTTCATGTCTCGGCAAAGGACCTTGGAACGGGTAAAGAACAATCCATAAAAATTACGGCTTCCAGCGGTCTCAACGAAGACGATATCAAAAAGATGGGCAAGGATGCCGAGGCCCATGCGTCAGAAGATAAGAAGAGACGCGAGCTTGCTGAAGCGAGAAACCAACTCGATACCCTGATCTATTCGACCGAAAAATCCTTGAAGGAATACGGCGATAAGGTCGATGCCGGAGAGAAACAGAATATCGAAGAGGCGGTTGCTAAAGCGAAGAAGGCGATGGAATTGAACGATCCGGCAGCCCTCAAATCCGCCCACGAAGAACTGACCCGCACCTCCCATAAACTGGCAGAGGCCATGTATGCCAAGGCCTCTCAAAAAGGAGCGGCCGGACCGGGAGCCGAAGCCGGACCCCAGGAAGGGCCCCGTCCCAAAGGCCAGGAAGATGTGGTCGATGCGGATTTTGAGGATGTGAGTAAAAAGTAATATTGATGATAGTCTTTCAAAAAAAGGGCGAGACCAAAACCTCGCCCTTTTTTATTTGATTAGGTAGAATTTTTAGAAAATCTTAATCACCTTATTGTCAACAACTCATATCTTCAGTGAGCGTAATGCCAATTTTTAGGAGATCATGGTCCAGGTCGCCGTAAAGGCTCCACACGTCTTGGCTATTTTTACGAATAAAAGTATAACCATAGCCGTAAGTTACCGTATGGTCGCCACCAACAATATTCCGCGGTTGCTCTATATTCTTGCCTTCTGATTTAAAAATCATTTTCTTAACAATTTCGTCGAAGTTTGAAATTAAAGTTGGCGCTATCATACTTCACCTCCTCATATTTTTTTGGGGAAAATATTTATTTAGAGATCACCATCATTTAACAGTCTCCTCCGGTTTAAAAAGCCGCCACCTACATGTTTCCATACGTTCATGATCAAGCCATCTCATAAGCTTAAAATCAAAACCACCAACAAAATCTGCAGCCCACAGCTTACCTTTATAATATACGAGGGCGTTTAAAAAATCCGCGTCACTATGACTTTCTAATGCTCCTGTGACGGGGAAACCATCCTTGATCATGCAATTACTCAAGTCCACCCAAGTGTAACCATTTTTAGAAATCATACAAAACCTAATTGATGTCTCCCCTTCGCACTTATTATGATATATCATATCCTCCGGGCCGTTTTCCTCGTTTCCGTCCAGTTCTATCCTGTAATAACGGTATGGTGGACCGCCCAGTAAATCCAGAGATTTAAATACATTTTCACCACCCAATCCATATTCCTCGCATTGTCTCCATTTGGCCATACGCAAATCATTTATTGAATCAGCACGCACGACCGGTTCAATTGCCTTGAAATTTTTGTTTGCCAAAAAATCTTTCATTATTTGTTTGCAATGCGGAGCGTTGTATTCAGTTGGACGGAGATATTTTTCTTTTTTCAGCACCTGTCTGATAAATTCCAGTTTTTTAGCTTCACTCTCGAATTGCATCGTTTCCTGCGCGAAAGCATTAAAGCAAACAAAAAATAGCACTGCAGCAATTAGAAATTTTAGAGGATATGAAGCGTATTTTTTTGTCATCTTTTGGTTGCCATTTTTTCCCATGCCACCCTCCTGAGGTTTTCAAAATCCTTCGCCATCTGCCGTTATAAAAGTTTTCGCCAAAGAAATTAACGTCCTCAAAATTTCTCATCGTCCGCCGCAGCAGACTCCTACCCTAAAGGACACACGTCGAAATGACAAATGCAATGCTCTCTTCTCAACTGCAAAACGAAAAACTTAATCCGTATCACCTTGTTGAATGTTGCGGTCTGACCCCTTTGCTCCCACTCCTCTCAATTTCTTTGCCAGAAAAGAAATAAATTCCTTCCAGCCTCCACTCTGGTGGGCTATCTTTTTTACTGATATCAATTAAATACGTGACAGCGTAATCGCCATTCAACGTTTTATGAACCTTAATTTGCGAACTTCTAAAACGTTCACTCATTGGAAATCTATATCCCCACACATCAGGGTATGGGGGATATTTGTTTTGGTGTGTTTCAGTGGTTTGCGGTTTAGTTTGCTTCTGCGGTGTCTCCGCCGCACTTGTCGGCATTGTTACAAGTATTACCGCCACGCCACCATCACCAAAATTAATTTACCGATTGTTTTATAATTTGAAAATAATCTATTACACATAATGAAGTCCTCTCTCCGTTTATTGTTAATTTTGCTAATGTTTCTGTTTATTTCTAAAAGTAAAGAACTTGAACTATAGGGACGTTCGTGCGGGACGTGCCTAGTTAAGCTGATATCTTACTCTAACCTATTCCAACAGCTGCCTCTCGCTCTCAATTTTTGTCTTTCAAGAACCATCCACCCCCAGGTCTCCCGTGAAACACTCTCTGCATGAACGTCCCTCTTTTCCTCTGAAATCAGCGTCGGATCGACGGGACTGACTCACTGAATTTATTAGAGAAAGCAAATGAAATGCCAGTTGGTTGAATCAAAATTGAATCTAATTAGCAGCTTAAATGAAAGAGGAATCGACTCTTTTTGTCAGAGTAGTGAAGTAATTTAATAATGAGAGGAATACAATCATGAGCACTGCTTACAATTATGTACAGTGGGGCAAGATCGCCCTGTCCGTAACTTTCCTGCTTGTACGCAAGGGGGACCGAAGGACAAGGGGATAGATGATTTCAGACAAATTGATCTAAGACAAGAATCCGGATGCCTTCGGCCACCAGGAACCGATCGTCGTTTGTAAGAAAGGCATGGCAGCCGGAAACAAGGGCGGTGGCCAATTGAACGGCATCTGGTGTTCTTAAATTGTACTGGGCTCGGAGAAACGCAGCCCTTTCGGCGATATCATCCGTCAAGGGAATGATTGAGAGGTTTGGAAAATTACGGAACAGAACCAGATATTGAGCGGACAATCCAAAATCCTTTTTTCGATAGGGTTGGACCAGGCATTCTGTAATGGTGATGGAGCTGGTGACAGCCTTCATTTCGCCCTTCTCTAAAGCATGAAAGAAGTTTTTCAAGAGTGCCGCATAGATGGGGTGTTCCTCAAAGGCGTAGATGAAGATCATGGAGTCCACGCCAACCCGATGCCCCTTCAGGTCCTTAAGAAGAGAGGTCATTTCCAGTGGTCCCTCTCCTTTTTGACGTAGGCCTTCGGGTCAACGCCTTTCCAGGCCTCTTTTCCCAATCCGAACATGAATTCAGTGAAGGATTGGGGTTGGGGAAGAATGACGATCGCCCCATTAATCTCCTCCACCACCACTTCCTTCTTGGGAGAAATGGAAACCTTCTTTCGGACCGCCTGGGGAATGACCACCTGATACTTTGGACCTACTTTTACTTTTGTTCCCATGCTGTGCCTCCTAAGAATGGTTATGCACTATTCTAGTATCGTTATACGACTCTGTCAAATCAAAAAGCTGATTCTACTCCCTTATAGGTCATCCCTATTGGCTGGCTGGAATGACGTACCGAGTTATACCTTCTGCAAGAATTCGCTGGCTGTCAGAATCTCGGTTTTCCCGAATTGTCTCAAGTTCAAGAGATGGCGGTCGCCTGTAATGATGTAATCGGCTTTCCCTTCCAGGCTGCACTCCAGGACTCTGTTGTCCGCAGGATCCTGCTTGATGATGTTGAGCTCTTTCTTGGACTCGACTATTTCGCAGTGGCTCATGAGTCTTGTCACGAGATCGTTTCTCTCCTCTCCGGAAACAAAACTGAATTTCGGTCTGCTGATGACTTTAACAAACTCGTTCAACAGGTCAGCACTCTCAATGAGCAAGTATTTTTTGAACAGACATGCTCCGAGGATTCTTCTCTGTTTGCTGTGGCGCCAGCCAACTGCGGAAATCAGCGTGTTCGTGTCAAGCACCAGCCGGATCATTTTCTGGCTCTGGCCTTCCTTATCTCGTCCTTCACGTCTTCAGGACTGATGCGTGCTTTCTCAAACTTCCTGGCTAATTCGTCTAACAGACTAAGCAGTTTTTTGTCAGGTTGCCCCTTTTTTATCTTGCGCAGGATCACGTTCTCGCTGTCACACACTATGATGAACTTGTCTCGCTCCTGCAAACCCATCTCTTTCCTAATACTCTTTGGAATAACGAGTTGCCCCTTACTTGACATCGTTACAACCTCAATCATTGCCGCACCTCCAACATTTTAATAACAATATAAGATTGATCTTACAGTAAGTCAAAGCTTATTCCTTGACTTGTTGCTTCAGGAATCATCCAAAAGGGCAGATTTCTAAAGAATTGTCACTGGAAGAACAATGGGGGGTCTTGTGATATTTTCATTTACTAAGGAGTCCATAATAAAGAAGACATATGCTTCAGAAAATCTCCCCTCACCCCTCTTTGCCAAAGAGGGGTAATTCCTTCCTTTTGCCGCCGGCCCAAGAGGGCCTCTGGCCCGGAGGG
>CAYGWV010000120.1:0-17317 GCA_964353925.1 uncultured Syntrophaceae bacterium
TTCCATTTTTCCATCGCTCTCTCCTTTTCAGAACGGGCTGGTAATTATTTCAAAATCTCGTCGTCATAGATTTTTTCGAGTCTGAGTTTGTGCTTGGCTTCCTCATTGGCCAAAAGGCTGAAGAGTTTAATCAAATTTGCATCCTTATTTTCTTCTTTCATGTCGTTGTAGAGTTTAAGGGCGCGCTCTTCCATCTTCATCGCCTTTCGGAGGATATCGGCATAAGACATGTCCGCATTGAACTCCGCATCGACCATATAGTCGCTGATCTTGAGATCAGGAACCTTCTCAATCTTTGTCTGGGAAATTTTTTCCATGTCGAGCTTTTCGAGCATTTTCTGATGGCCCACTTCTTGTTGAGCCAGGTCGGAAAAAAGATCTTTCGCACCCGAATATTTTGCCACCTTGCTGGCATCTGTATAAAAATTATAAGATTTAATCTCTTTATCAATGGCAAACCTGATGATCTCTTCAAATTTCTTCTCGTCCATAATCGTTCCTCCCCTTTACCATTTTTTCCAAATCCTTTTTCCCACTCTGTCCAATTTTACGAAATGGTATCCATCTGGTCAAGGCAATTTTCGTATCGTTTGAATCTCGGAGTTCTCCTGCTTGCTTCTGCCTGCGGTAGGCAGGGCCGGTGAGCTTCACATTTGCGTTCAGGAATCTCCGAATTTACTATCCTAACGAAAAAACTGAAGGGCAGCGAGTTTGCGACGTCCCTTCAAGCGAATCGGATGAAACGTTTAAACCGGTTCGCCGGGTCGAGTCGAGCCCGCAAGCCAAGCCTTGCCCTCGGCGTAAAGTTTCTCCACTGCGGGGCCACGTAAGCCGGGTAGACCGGCTTTGACATTGAATCCGTTCTTCGATTGGAGATAAGCGAGGTGGCGGTACCCTTCTGGAAAGCGCGCGAGCAATTCCGCGTCGAGCTTCAGAACCGCTGAGGGGTCGACCGGATCAAGCCGGTCTTTCTCATAGATCGGCTGCCGCCGGACAATGCCCCAGCGACCTTTACGCTTCTCAAAGAAGTCGTAAAAACGCCCGGTGCACAGGACGTCGACCAAAACGCCCTCTACGGGCGCACGCTGGTTGATCGTCATTTTGGTCTGGGAGATCGCACGGTTCTTCACAATCTCGCACGTCCAGCCGCCGAGAAAGTGCAGGATGCTGACGCCCTTATTGAACCCTTCGCGGCTCACCTCGATGAATTTCTCCGCCGATCCTTGGAACCAGGTGGCTGTCATCCAACCGTCCGAATGCCAGACGGTCGCAAAGCGCTCCCAATCGCCAGCGTCACGCCACACTGCCCAGTTCTCTACTGTCTCCCGGATCGCCAGCTTATCGGCAGTTAGATCTTTCACCATTGCTTTCCTCCTTATTCTTTTTTCTTTATTTTGGTTCCAAATATATCACAAATTTTGGCTTAAATGTATTTTTTCCAAAAGATAACCTGCCGAATTTCAATTCTTGAAAGGTTGATTTGTAATCTGTCTTAGGCCCCGGTTTATAACTTGGCTTACTTTAGAGATTCTCTTAACCTTGCAGAGGTCAAAGGCTTCTTCTTAGCAGGCGCATGGAACTGAGGATGACAAGGAGAGAACTGGCCTGGTGCATGACAGCACCCAGGATCATGGTGACCCATCCCTCGGCTGAGAGAATGACCATGATTGTATTAAAAACAAGCGCAAAAACAAGGTTTTCTTTGATCACTCGAAGCGCTTTCCGAGAGAGTCGAACGACAGTGGGAATCTTCCCGAGATCATCAGCCATCAGAGCAATGTCGGCTGTTTCAATGGCCACATCCGTTCCCACTGCTCCCATCGCGATACCAATGTCGGCAGCGGCAAGGGCCGGGGCGTCATTCACCCCGTCACCGACCATAGCCACCACTTGACCTTGCTTCTTCCACTCCTTCACCCTCAGCACCTTCTCTTCGGGAAGAAGTTTCGCTTCGTACCTTATGCCCAGCTCTCTTCCAATGCGGTCAGCGACTAGGACACTATCACCCGTCAGCATCCAGATTTCCGATACCCCTTGCTCCCTGATCTTATCGATCGCGTCCCTGGCTCCTTCTCTCAACGTGTCGGCAATGGAAATGATTCCCAGAAGACGATGATCCAACGTAATCAGGAGGGAGGTCATCCCTTCTGATTGCTTCAACTCCAACAACCCTTTTGCCGATTCTGGAATTTCAACCCCTTCGCTTTTCAGCATTTCAGAGCTCCCCACGATAATGGTCTTGGAGTCCCACTGAACCTTCACGCCTTTCCCTCTAAAATTTTCGAAGGACTGGGGATGAGGGATGTTCAGACCTAACTCTTCTGCTTTCTCTGTGATGGCTCTCGCTAAAGGGTGTTCAGAACGTTTCTCCGCAATCGCCGCCCAATAAAGGATTTCTTTTTCTTCCATTCCATTTAAAGCACTTATCTCTACAACTTTTGGCCTTCCGTGTGTTAAGGTTCCGGTTTTATCCATGAGAAGGGTCTTCAATCTTCCCATCTGTTCAAGATAGACTCCTCCTTTAATCAAGATTCCCTGCCGGGCTGCATTTCCAATGGCAGCGACCACGGCTGTAGGAGTTCCCAAGACGAGTGCGCACGGACAGGCCACAATGAGAATGGTGATCGCCCGAATGATCTCCCCTGTGATCAGGAACGTGGCGAAGGCAATCAGGATGATAGCCGGGATAAAATATCGTGAGAACCGATCCATAATCCTCTGGGTCGGAGATTTTTCTGCCTGGGCTTCTAAGATCAAACGTTTGATCTGGGCCAGCTTTGTATCCTCAGCCACCTGTGTGGCCTCAATTTCACAAGAGCCGGATTCATTGAAAGTTCCGCAGTAGACCTTATCCCCGGCGTCTTTTTCTACTGGAATCGACTCTCCGGTTAGAGTGGACTGATTGATCGAGGCACACCCAGAGATAATCTTGCCATCGACAGAGATCCTCTCCCCGGGCTTAACAATCACAACCTCCGTTGGTTTCACGTCCTCGATCGGGACTTGTATTTCTTCCTCTCCCCGCCTGACCCATGCCATTTTTGGAGAAAGTTGTATAAGGGAAGCAATGGCCTTTCGGGCTTTTCCCACGGTGATCCCTTCCAGGGATTCGCCCAGAAGCATAATGAAGAGGACGGCAGCTGCTTCCCGATAGGCCCCCACTGCCGTGGCTGAAATGGCGGCGATTGAAACGAGGGTGTCCACGTTTAAATCCGGAATAAGGAGTGTCTGGATGGCACTCTTCACAATAGGATAACCTCCAAGGATAAGGGAAGCGATGGCAAAACCAGTTGGGAGCGGAGACGCCCCCAAACCGATCCATTCAAAAATCCAGGAAAGGCCAAGGGTTACTCCGGAGAGACTCAGGAAGATGAAAGATCTGCTTTCCCTCCAGAAAGTACGGGTTCTTTCGGCAAGAGTCTCTTTGACCGCATAACCGGGCTTGGTAATCGCCTTTTTGATCCGGTCTTCTTCTACTCGGTGAGGGTCATAATAAATGGTGGCTGAGGAAAGAACATAACTGACCTCTGCAGAGAGGACTCCAGGGACATGTTCCACGGAGCGTTCGATATTCAGGGCACAATCGCCGCAGTGGATGTTATCGATGTTGACGATGATCTTTGATTTACCTTCGAACTTCTTCTCTTTCTCTTCCATATTATCTCATTTCGGATTTCAGATTTTAGGTTTCCGATTTCTTAAATTCACAATCTGCGATCTGCAATGTTCAATCCCTCACCCTTTCCCTCTCTCCCATGAGGAGAAGGGAAGAAAGAGGGATAAGTCTCCAACCCATAATCTACATTCCGTATTCCACAATCCGCATTCGATCTAGTCTCCCCAGCTCCATAAACCTGTGTTGTGAAGGCTATAATATTGATCATTCAACAACTTCTCGTGGAGAGCCTCTTCGTTGGCTAATCGTTTATACATATCCCTTCCCCGGGGGTCCTTTGTCAACTCAGCCATGGATCGATAGTGGGCCTGTGCTTTCTTCTCTTCTCGAATGGCTATTTTCAAAGCATCCATATCCGTCAATTGCTCCTGGCCTTTGGGCTTCTGCGTCTTTAAGGAAATGATCTTCTTCTTAAGAGATGTCCCTTCGTAGAGGATCCACTCTCCTTTCTCTTGAAGCGATTTGAGGAGTTCTTTCAGCTTCTGGTAATGGTTCATCTCAAATTCAGAAAGCTGTTGGAACATATCCCTCCCTTTAGGATTTGTCGTCTTCTTGGCAGCCTTTGAATAGGCCTGGTAGGCATCCTTTTCTGCTCCCATGGCCACCTTGACTATTTCAATATCCTCCCTCTTTGTCCATGGGACCTCCTTCCCACAAGTTTTGCAGAGAAGTCTCTTCTCTCTTTGGATTACCTCTGCAACACTCTCAAAGCCCTCAAGCGTCATGTCTGCTTCAGCACCGCAATGCTGGCAGGTCAAAGTTTCTTTTTTGCCACTGGCCATTCTTGTCTCCTTTCCTATCGAGTGTTATTTTGCTAAGGCCTCGATCATTTCCCTGCAGAAGGCGGGCAAATCATCAGGTTTCCTCGAGGTAATCAGGTTTCCATCTCTGACAACCTCCTGATCCACATAATTTGCACCGGCGTTGACCAAGTCATCTTTGATCGCGAAAAAGCCCGTCGCCTTTTTCCCCTTCAAAATTCCCGCAGAGGCAAGCATCCACCCCGCATGACAGATGGCAGCAATCACCTTTCCTTTTTGGTGTGCTTCTCTGACAATCCTTACCATCTCTGGATAACGCCTCATCAGGTCCGGAGCGTACCCTCCCGGGATAACGACGCCGTCATATTGAGATATATCGATCTCTTTCGCCTCTTTATTTACTTGCACAGGATATCCATGTTTGCTGGTATAGGTCTGGCTACTTCCTGTTCCGATGATGGCGACTTCTGCCCCTTCCTCTTTTAAGCGATAGTAAGGAACCCACAGCTCCAAATCCTCATAGTTATTCTCCGCAAGGAGCGCCACTTTTTTCCCTTTGAGTCGCATTTCTTTCCCCTCCCTTCTTCTCTAATTTGAATAATAAAGCAGACCGCTGCGGTTTTCAGCCTTTCGATCCTGTGGCGGCAAACATGAAAGAGCCTATAGGAATCCGTTATTCATTGACGGGCTTGTCCTTTTTACCCACGAGTCTCGGATCAATGTTCCCTGGTCCCCCGCAATCCGGAATATAGCAGGTCACATCACTGAAGGTACAGGTTTGCTTGCAGGAAGGACATCGCTCGGGCACGGTGTCGGTTCCAAACGTGTAACCACAATTTGAACATTTCCATTGAGTCATTATTTTCACCTCCTCGTTCTTAAAGAAAAAATGTAAGGAAAATCACACCTAGAACGATTTGAATCAAGACAAAGAAAAAAGTACTATAATTGGTTACCATATGGGTCAAGGCAAGGCGATTCGTCCCTTTCCCTTTGGAAAGCTTCCCTCCGAGGGCGACCCCGATGGAGAAGAGAAGGAGGATGAGAACGGCTAAATAGGTGTGGAGACCCGAAGTCAAAATTGCTCCCTTTAGGTAAGAAAGAGCCCCGACTCCAATGAATGAGCCGATCCAGAGAAGGATATAAAATCTTTTTCCCCATCGGATGTGTTTCTGCCACGGGAAGTCTGAAGCGGATCCATGGCCCCTTCTGAATCGGAATCGTTTCCAACCTAAGTAACCCGTATAGGCTCCTGAAAGGACCGCCATTAGGATGATGATGGGGTGAATGAACGCCATCTCACTTTCCTCCCTCAATTTCTGCATTCCAACTGGAGACCGATTGATCAGGCCTTCCTTCCATCTTGTAGAGAAGGCTTGAGTTCACCTTATATCGTTTTCCCGTGTCAAAGGAAATCGGATATTCGAAGGCGACGGTTTTTTGAGGAGGAACCCCATTTTTCTTAAGGGTCGAGAAGATCTCCTCCTTGGAGAAGATCGTTTTTCCATCGGTATCTTTCACTTGGGTATTGAGGATGATACGATAATCCCCGTATTTTCCAGTGGGCATGTTATGACCTCCAGCCCGGTTTGTAAGGGATATTTTGACCGATCCCTTTCCTACCTCCCCCGTGAGCAGGGCCGCTTCTTTGAGGAGTTTATCATAGCTCATCAAGTGTTGACCCACCATCCTACTCGGCACGAACATAGAAATGGGAAAGCCCTGTACCGCTTTCCGCTCCACTCTTGGCATATGGCATTCCTGACAGGTCCTTTTTGAACCGCTCGCTTGCCATTCCTGAAAGGTCGGCATGTGGCACCCTGAGCAGAATTCGGATTTAAGCATTGATTCATCCTGCTCGGATTTGTGCTTGGCGGTAAGCTTATAAGGGCCATAGATCATTTTATTTTTGAGATGGCAGGTATTGCAGTTGACCCCCTCCTTCTTATGAACTGGCCTAATCTTAAGATTCTTTTCCTCAGCGATCTCCTGGGCTGCATGGCAAGCGATACACTCCTCCGCCCCATAGTTCTTCGAACCCTTTCTAAACGCATCGCTGACAAAAGCCTTGGAATGGAAGTCTTTTGTCGCCCACTCCTCATAGATCAATTTGTGGCATTCATTACACTCTGAGGACTTCACCATCTTGTCGCCCATCTCAAGCAGAAAATCATACTTTGCCCCCACCAGGAACAGTGAAGCCAAAATCAATCCTGAAATAACCAAAGTTTTTCTCATCGATCCCTCCTTCTGAACAAGCTTTTTCATCCTTTTCAGAATCCCTGGTTCTATCTTCATCCCCCCCCTCTTCAGGTCCGAGACCAGCCTCCTTCCAGCCTCAAAGGCCTGTTGGAGTGCTTCCAGATGTTTTAAAATATCGCCCTTAGCCTCCACACCACGGAAGACCAGCTCGCCCACATATTCTGCGTTGAGGACATCAAAGAAATACTTGACCGTGAGAATGGCCCCATCGAAAACTTTCAGTCCTTTTGTCGCCCCCACAGAAATAAAGAACCCTTTCCGCCTTTTTCCTTCTTTTCCCAAGGAAGGGTCTTTGAGAAGATATTTTCTTGCCCAGAGGGCTTGACTTCGATCAATCAGGGCTTTGGCCCAGGCGGTGACGCCGTAGAAAAAGATCGGCGAGGCAACAATCACAACATCTGTCTCCAGGAATTTGGGATAAATTTTTTGCATATCATCAAGAATGACACAATTTCCGGTGCGGTCACATCCATGGCATTCTTTACAGGGGGTGATGGTGAAGTCGCTGAGATAAAGACGCTCTACCTTCGCTCCTTCTTTCTCGGCTCCCTTAAGGGCCTCTTCCAAAAGAATCTCTGTGTTGCCTCCTCTTCGTGGGCTGCCGAAGAGGCCAAGGACTTTTACTGTCTCTCCCAATTTTTAGCCTCCTCTCCAGAAATAGGCCAAGGAATTGAGCCGAGATCTCTTAAACCATCCAATTGAGGTTGATCCATTCCCTTGTGTTGAATCAATACTTTAAAGACTTCACCCATTCCCATCTCCGGCTCAATCAAATGTTTTAATGAAAGTCTCAGTCGAAGCGCATCCATTTCAGACATGTCTCTTCCCAGAGACTCCATCTCCTGGAGGAGACCCAACGCGAGGAGGAATTGATATTGGGGGACGAGACCGGTGAGATGGAGGCCGACTTCCTCTCCTTTTTGAATCAGGCTGGAGAAGTTGACATGCGAGGTAATGTCCTGTTCTCCCAGTCTCTCATAGGGATTTCCTGAAGTCCGATGCTGATAATAACAAAGAAGCGTTCCCTCTCTTCGATGGGGACCATAGAGTTCTTTCGCAAGATAGCCGTAATCAATGGTCAGGACAAACCCCGTCTTCAAACACCGAGCCACCTTTTCGACCCAGTCCAAGGCCTTCAGATTCACCTCAGCCCGCTGGCCTTCTCCGAGGGCAATGTCCATGGATTGGAAATAGGAGGCGATCCTTGGATCCGAGAGTTCCCCCCATTGTTCTTTCAGTTGGCCGTGATCTTGTGTGATATAGATCTCTCTTAGAATCCCGCGATCGAAAATGACTTGGTGCACAGGAAAGGCATCCACCAGCTCGTTGGAAAGAAAGCAACCTTCCATCAGAGCTTTTCCTTGTTCGAAAACCTCTGGGTCCATCCAAAAGACCTTTCCTTCTTTTTGGTGTTCCAGAAGTCTTTCTTTCTGCTCCTTTACTAAATGGGGAGACGTTTCGATGAGGTGATAGCGGAGGCGTTCGTAGAAGGCGGAGGCTTTCTGCTTCGCCCATTGGAGGATATCCTCACAGAGAAATCCTTTGCCCCCTCCTTGCTCCGCGACATCAAAGAAAGCGCCTCCCAATCGTTCTGACATCTGAGAGAGTTGCTTGGCGATCAAGCCTCCAAAAAGGGGATGAACACACGGGCCGGTATAAAAATCCCCATCCCTTCCGATACTCATCCTTTCCGATTGATAATAGCCATCCTCAGGATGGTAGAGACACCATTCCATAAATTGAGAAAAGGGAATAGCACCTCTCTCTTCAATTTGAGAGAGAATCAATCTTCTCAGCCTTTCTCCCCGGTTTCTTTTTTCTTCTTCCATATACAAAGGAGTTCCCTGTTATGGTATCCGGATTGAACCAACTCCCAGCCTTCTTTCCCCTTTTCACGAAAGAGATCCTCCAGCCATTCAATGCCTCCCTGAAAGACATCGTGGACAAAACAGAGGCCATCCTGATCACATTCAATAGTCGTTGACTTTTGCTTTGGAGGTTGTCGCTCTGGCAGTTCATGAATGGTAATATGATATTCCCATTGGATCATAGATTTTTCTCCAAATTAAGATTTCAAATGTCAATCCCGCCAAGGGGGATCAAATGTGAAATGAATGTCAAAATTCAGACTAAGGTTAAAGTCTTGGCTAGGATTTAGAATTTCTTTTTTTAACCTTAACCTCTATTTCAAACTTTGATCTTTGATATTTAATATTGCTTTATCCTGTCGATGCTTCGTAAGTCAACACCCGGATCAATCCAATGGTGGCACCGGTATTGTCGGTGGTGGTCGTGTCGTTGACCGAGACGACCTTTTTCACCTTGTTCTCAACGATAAAACGATTCACTTTGTCATCCAAGAGATCCAACTCCTTTATCGTTTGAAAAATTTTCAATTCGGTTGTAAAGGTTTTGACTCTCCAGCCTTTTTTCTCTCCCATTTTTGGAATCCTTTCTCTCCCTCCAAGAAATGATAACCTATCTCAGGAGGCTTGGAGTTCATTTATGGAGAAGAGCTTTCTGAAACAGGACTTCTTTAGTCACCTCTCCTGTGTTTAAGGGGACCCTCTTCAAAGGCCTCATGAACCCAATTCAATGCAGCGATCATTTTTGGAAATCCAATCGTGGTCAACCCCAAAAGGATGGCATGGCGAATCTCTTTCGGAGTGATGCCGATGGCCAGGGCTCTTCGAGCATGAGATTTGATGGCCCCTTCAGATTCCGACCCAATGGCAATCCCCAGCTTGATGAGCCTTCGTGTCTTTTCATTCAGGGGTCCGGAGGCGTGGCATTTCTTGGCAAGACGATCATATTCCCTCTCTAACCCTGGGAGTTCCTTCTTAAAACGTTTGTAGGAAAACGGCAAGAATTCTTTTTCTAGCATCTTCCCCTCCTTTCTTTTATTCCAACGAAAACGTATATTTATTGACCATATGGTGAGGGAAATAAGACTCCTTTGCCTTTCTCAAACCCTCTTCTCCTAAATCCTGTTCTCGATTGACATAGGTATACCCTGACCCCTGGTGTTCTAAAAAAGCCTGATTGATCGTAGGATAGAGTCCCTCATAAGCTGGATTTGCCTTTTCAATGTGAATGACGATCGTTTCCGGATTAAGTGGATCTCCTAATGTAAAGGCCTCCACTTTTCCATTGATCAGAATGGCTCCTCCTTTCAATCCTAACTCCTCAAAGTGGGTAAAGGCCTCTTTGATGGCGAGGGATTCGTTGAGCAGTCCTGGACTTGCCTCACAATCCCGGAGATCACACCACTCGGCCTGCAATTGGAGGCATTGTGGAATCCACTCGGGAGTGAGAGGAATATATTGGAAGGAATATTTTTCCTGAAATTGTTTGATATGATTCCTCTTCCGATGGTATTTTCTACCTTTCAATTCAATCAAATCTTGAACCAGATAGACATAATCGCATTGACTTCGATCCACCTCGGCTTTCATCCCCGATGCCTTCCAATCGATCTGGGTCACCACGGCCTCAGGGACACGGACGATTTTAGGAGGCGTACCCTTTCCACCAAGATATTGCAGTAGACTCTGAAAACATTCTATCACATCTCCCTCTCCGATCGGAGGAAAGAAAAACATATTCTCCCCTTGCTCAGACAGGAGACAGAGGAGGTTTCGGAAACGACTGATCTTGGTCTGATAGGCACGTTGCCAGATGAAAAGGTTGGTAAAGGTAAACTCGGAAATCAAAGGAGGGAACCGGGTGAAGAGTTGATCGAAGAGAGGTTTGTCTTCGAGGGTTAAATCAATAAACTGGGGAAATTCCGGCACACCACCCCATGAATCGTCCATAAGTGATCAAACTCCTTCTCTCCCTCACACGGATGATCGGGTCAGATGGTCGACCATCGTGCAGACCTCTTTAAGGTTAAAAGGTCTATGAATAAAACCATAAACGCCCGCATCAATGGCCTCTTTGAGGAAGGGGTCCCCCCTTTCTGAAACAATCAGCAGGATTCTTGGTCGGCAGGACTTCTGAATCTCGAACAGCAGCCCCTTTTCTTTAACCCCAGGGCTATCAATATTTAGGATGAGGACGTTGAGAGGTTCTTTAGAAAGGTAAGGTTTGATCTGATAACCGCTGTCTAATGTGATGACCTGGTGACCTTCTCTCTCCAAACATTCTCTTAAATAACCTCGACTGGCTAGATCGTGATCGACAATACAAATCTTACTTGCCATCATAATGATTCCCTTCCAAGTGGAGTTCACTCAATCAGCCTTTTGGAAGGGAATACTACCGTTTCTGCCCGAGTCGATTCTCCATGATCACCTTATCAACGATCTCGCCACAGAAAATACACCTCCATCCGAAAAATTCTTCGCAGATGCCGTAAAATTTTTCGAAAACCATTGTCCCACTACATCGGTAGCACTTCATAACGGGCCTCCCTTTCTTGAATTCGATAAATTTATAGCAATTTTTGTACCAAAATTCAAATTTGCTTATGAAATCGATAGATTAGCTGTCTTGAAGAAATGGAGAATTGGGCGAAAATGGTTTTTGGAGGAAAATTTTGTATAATTCTAAACAACAGATTCTTGTATTGTGATTTTATTGATTGAAAAATACTTTTATTCTAATAAGTTACGTATATGTCTATTTTTAAACAATTCTGTATCAATTCTGTCGTTTTTCCAACCCATACCGTTTGATTTTTCCATAAAGAGTAGATCGATTAATGTTTAGTTTTTTTGAGGCCTTATGCTTATTCCAATTGGTTTCTTGTAGAGTTTTTAGAATTAGATTTTTTTCATAATCTTGAAGGGTTGTGAACTCTTGTGCAGGCAAAGATCTTTGAAAAAGAAATTGAGGAAGGTCTCTTGGTAATACCTTATCGTGTTTGGAAATGATGATCGCATGATCAATAACGTTCTCTAATTCACGGACATTTCCAGGCCAAGAGTGGGCGAGGATAATCTCCATGACTTCAGGAGAAAAGCTGGTGACTTCTTTTCCCCTCTCGTGACTGAATTTTTGCAGGAAATAAGAGGCCAGAAGGGGGATATCATCTTTTCTCTCACGAAGGGGAGGAACGAAAATGGGAATGACATTGAGTCGATAATAAAGATCTTCTCTGAAGGTGCCCTTCTTCATCTCTTCAGTCAAATTCTTGTTCGTCGCAGCAATCACCCTGAGGTCCACCTCCAGGGTCTCCTCTCCACCTACCCTCTCAAAACGGTGGTCTTGCAAGACCCGAAGCAACAGGATTTGGGTGGGAGGAGAAACCTCACCAATCTCATCGAGGAAGATCGTCCCTCCATTGGCCAGTTCAAACCGTCCAATCTTCCGCCGGATAGCCCCGGTAAAAGACCCTTTTTCATGACCGAAGAGTTCACTCTCCAGAAGGTTCTGAGAATAGGCCGAACAATTAGCGACGACAAAGGGTTTGTTTTTCCGGTGACTGTTGAAATGAATCGCCCTGGCGATCAACTCTTTTCCTGTGCCGCTTTCCCCCTGGATGAGAACGGTGGAATCCGTGTTAGCAATGTCCGAGATCAACTCGAAGACCTCTTGCATCCGGGTGTTTTTCCCAAGGATGTTTCCAAAACTGTATCGTTTCTCCAATGCCTGGGTGAGGAGAATATTCTTATCCTTCTCCCTCCTCAGTTCATCATGAAGGTCTTTGATCCGAAGCATCACTTTCACCTTGGCCAGCAATTCTTCATTAATGAATGGCTTGGTGAGGTAGTCATCCGCTCCCAGATTGAGGCTGTGGATCTTATCCTGAAGGCTTGATCGAACAGTAAGAATGATGACCGGGATGAATTTTAATCTTTCATCCTCCTTGATCTTGAGGCAGATCTCTCTTCCATCGACGTCGCCTAGCAAGATATCAAGGAGGATCAGATCGACGGGTGTTTCCGATTCTGGAACCTTCTGACTTTCCACCTCTAAGATTCTCATCGCCTCATCCCCGGAAAGGGCGGGGAGGACTTGAAATCCCTCCAACTTGAGGAGCACGGTGATCATCTCCACCGTATCCTTCTCATCATCGACGACCAATATTTTTTTTTGCTCTCTTTCTTTCATCCCTATTCCGAGGTACTCAAATAGTTTGATAGCTTTAACCCAAAACAATATCGCTGAAAGAAGATCGAATGTCAATCGTAATTTTGTCTAATCGTTCTGAGGTGTTGGAAGTTTGACAAATGTTCCATAAAATATTAAATAATGTTCTTGTGGGAGACAAAGGAATGAAAACTTCATGGAGAATATCAGGGTTGCTCCTTTTAACCCTTTTTGCTTCAGCCTGTTCCAATGAAAAAGCCAAAAATCCTATCCCGCCCCTGCCTGTCATCGTTGGCCTGGCGACAAAAAAAACAGTTCCTGTGGAGCTTCGTGCCATTGGGAATGTGCAGGCCTTTTCTACGGTGATGGTCAAGTCGAAGGTAGGGGGAGAGTTAGTCCGTGTCCATTTTATAGAAGGTCAGGATGTGAAGAAAGGAGACCTCCTTCTTACGGTTGACCCTCGCCCCTATGAGGCGGCATTCAAGGAGACAGAAGCCAATCTCCAAAGGGACCTGGCCAGGGCCAGGAACGCAGCAGAGGATGCACGCCGGTATGAATCCTTAATTCAGAGAAAGGTGGTCTCTACCCAACTGTATGAAAAGATTCGCTCGGATGCGGATGCACTTGAGGCTACGGTCCTTGCGGATAAGGCCGCCGTTGAGAATGCGAAGATTCAATTGGATTACTGCTCGATTCGTTCGCCCATAGACGGCCGTACAGGAAGCCTCTCCGTCAAGCAAGGCAATATTATCAAAGCAGATGATATCACCCTCATCGTCATCAATCAGATTATTCCTATCGACGTTTCCTTCTCTGTCCCGGAGCAGTTCCTGCCGGAGATTCAAAAACGTATGGCCTCCAAGAAACTTCAGATAGAAGCCTCCTCCCCCCAGAGTGACGAACGTTCTGAAAAAGGAACCATTACCTTTGTCGATAATGCGGTGGATACCTCTACCGGAACGATACGGCTCAAAGGAGCTTTTGCCAACCGTGAGAGAAAACTCTGGCCAGGGCAATTCGTCAATGTGGTTCTCACCCTCACGGAAGAACCGAATGTGATCGTGGTTCCATCCCAGGCCGTCCAGACCGGACAGGAAGGTCTGTATGTCTTTGTCGTCAAGCCTGATTTGACGGTAGAATCCCGCCCAGTGGTGGCCGGAAGAACGGTCAATGGTGAGACCGTCGTTCAAAAAGGGCTTCAGGCGGATGAAAGGGTGGTGACGGATGGACAGCTCCGGCTCTACCCTGGAGCCAAAGTTGAAATCAAAACGCCTGATGCAGCCCCGGTTACCAAGAAAAAAGCACTATGAACATCCCAGAGCTTTTCATCCGGCGCCCTGTCATGACAACTCTTGTCATGATAGGCATTCTCCTCTTTGGTATCCTGGGGTATCGTCTCCTGCCAGTGAGTGATCTTCCTACGGTCGATTTCCCCACCATTCAGGTCATCGCCGAACTCCCCGGAGCCAACCCGGAAACAATGGCTTCTGCTGTGGCTATTCCTCTCGAACGGCAATTCTCAACGATCGCTGGACTCGATTCGATGAATTCAACAAACAGCCAGGGGACCACCCGGATCACGTTGCAATTCAGTCTGAACCGAAATATCGATGCCGCGGCTCAAGACGTCCAGTCCATGATCGGAAAGGCGGCACGCCAGCTCCCGCCAGACATGCCCAATCCTCCTTCCTATCAGAAGGTCAACCCGGCTGACTTCGCCATTTTTTTTCTGGCTTTCAGTTCACCCATCCTTCCTCTTTCAGCGGTTCACGAATTTGCAGATACCTTTGTGGCTCAACGAATCTCCATGGTGAGTGGCGTGGCACAGGTTCAGGTCTTTGGGGCTCAGAAATATGCTGTTCGCGCCCAACTGAACCCAAAGGCTCTTGCAGCACGCTCCATCGGAATCGACGAAGTGGCCAATGCAATCCAGAACGGAAATGTAAACCTTCCAACCGGAATATTGCATGGACCCCATCAAGCGTTCACCATAGAGGCGAGCGGCAAGCTTAAGAATGCCGAGGCTTACCGTCCCCTTATCGTGGCCTACCGTAACGGCGCCCCGGTGCGGCTCGGCGAGCTGGGGAAGGTAATCGACAGCGTCGAAAATGACAAGATCGCAAGCTGGTATAATAATGTTCGGAACATCGGCTTGGCCATTTACCGTCAACCCGGGACCAACACCGTTGAGGTGGTCGATTCGATCAGGAAGCTGCTGCCAAGCTTTCGTGCTCAGATGCCTGGTTCGGTTAATCTGGACATTCTCTACGATCGTTCTCTATCGATTCGTGATTCGGTCAATGACGTTAAGTTCACCCTGTTTCTGACCATGTGCCTGGTCGTCCTGGTGATCTTTCTTTTTCTGCGCAATTTATCCGCCACCATTATTCCGAGCCTGGCCCTTCCCCTGTCGATCATCGGCACATTCTCGGTCATGTACCTTCTGGAATATAGCCTGGATAATCTCTCTCTGATGGCTTTAACGCTTTCCGTAGGTTTTGTGGTGGATGACGCCATTGTGATGCTTGAAAATATTGTACGGCACATGGAGATGGGAGAGAAACCTCTCCAGGCAGCATTCAATGGATCGAGAGAGATCGGCTTTACTATTTTGTCGATGACACTTTCCCTCGTTGCCGTATTTATTCCGGTTCTCTTTATGAGTGGGATTGTCGGCCGATTGCTTCATGAATTTGCCGTAACGATTGGTGTGGCGATTCTGGTTTCCGGTTTTGTTTCCTTAAGTCTGACACCCATGCTCTGCAGCCGTTTTCTCAGGCCGCCGAGTGAAAAAAAACAGAGCCGCCTCTATGCAACCTCAGAGCGCTTTTTCGACGGAATGCTTCAAGCCTACCGGTGGAGTCTCAGATTGGTCTTGAACCACCGCCTTGCTACCATCGTGGTCTCCAATCTGATCTTCGCTGCCACGCTCTATCTTTTATGGACCTTCTCCTATGGATTTCTTCCGAGCGAAGACATCGGTCAGATCTTTGGCTTCACCGAAGCCGCACAGGGGATCTCTTTTGAATCGATGAAAGAACATCAGCTCGCTGTGATGGAGATCGTTCGCCAGGATCCGAATGTAGATGCCTTCTCGTCCACAGCCGGAGCAGGAGGCCCGTCAGCGACGGGCAATTTGGGTCGCATCTTTGTTAGTTTGAAGCCTCGGTCTGAGCGCAAGCTCAATGCGGATGAGGTCATTCAGGAATTACGTCCAAAACTATCCACCATTCCAGGAATTCAGGTCTTCCTTCAAAACCCTCCTCCCATCCGGATTGGAGGGCAGCTGACTAAGGGCCAATATCAATTCACTCTACAGAGCCCCGAGATCAAGGAACTTTATGAAAGTGCTCCTAAACTCGAAGCAAAGATTCGAGAAATACCAGGGCTGCAGGATGTGAACAGTGATCTGCAAATCAGGAACCCCCAGGTAAATATCGAAATCGATCGGGATAAGGCTTCGGCGCTTCGCGTCACAGCCAATCAGATCGAAAATGCTCTCTACAGTGCCTATGGAGCGAGGCAGATCTCGACGATCTACACTCCTATCAACCAGTACCAGGTCATCATCGAGTTGGAACCTCGATATCAGTTAGACCCCTCTGCTCTATCCATGCTTTACATTCGATCTTCCACAGGCCAATTGGTTCCTCTTAATGCTGTGGCAAATCTGAGCCGTGCCCTTGGGCCTCTTTCTATAAACCACCTGGGCCAACTCCCTTCCGTAACCATCTCTTTCAATATCAAGCCAGGTGTTTCTCTGGGGGATGCTGTAACCGCTGTTGAAAAGGTAGCAAAGGCTACGATGCCTGCCACGATCAGCACGAGTTTTCAGGGAACGGCTCAGGCCTTTCAGGCCTCCATGAAAGGGATGGGCCTACTATTGATCATGGCGATCGTGGTGATTTACATCATCCTCGGAATTCTCTACGAAAGTTTCATCCATCCTCTTACGATTCTTTCAGGTCTTCCTTCTGCCGGGTTCGGGGCTTTGGTGACACTGTTAATTTTTAAAACGGACTTAAATATCTACTCGATGGTAGGGATCATTATGTTGATCGGGATTGTCAAGAAAAATGCTATCATGATGATCGACTTTGCCCTGGACGCACAGAGGAATCAGGGGAAAAGCCCGTACGACGCTATCTATGAGGGTTGCCTCATTCGATTCCGTCCTATCATGATGACCACCATGGCTGCCATCATGGGCACGCTGCCCATCGCGATCGGATTTGGCGCGGGTGCGGAAGCACGGCGCCCTCTTGGACTCGCTGTGGTTGGCGGTCTGATCTTTTCCCAGCTCATCACTCTCTATCTCACTCCTGTTATTTATATCTACTTGGAATCGGTACGGGAGAAGGTGAAGAGTTGGCGCCATAAATAAAGGGAGTGAGGAGATAGGGAGACGCGCTTGCGCACCGAAGCGCTTCAGCGCGCAGGCGCGGAGAAACTTTCATTCACCCTATCTCCCCACCCCCCCCTTCACCGCGTCAAAGTAAATACTTGAGCTGAGAAGACAAACAGGTGGAGATCAATAAGATCATCCCAAGGTTCAGAAGAGGAAAAGTCCTTACCCCGGCTC
>CAYGWV010000121.1:0-19829 GCA_964353925.1 uncultured Syntrophaceae bacterium
CGAATGGCACCTTCAAGAGAAGGAGAAGAGACCGCAGATCGATTCCGAAATGAGCGCCCCCGTTCCGAAACATCCTCAAAAAGAAGAAGGGGGATCCTTTCGACGAAGTTTAGGCCTGGTCTTTCAAAGAGGGGCATGCCCCGAATGTGGAGGACCTCTTATCTTTGAAGAGGGTTGCGTAAAGTGTTTCTGTGGTTATTCAGACTGCGGCTGAAATATGCAAACCGCCTCGCTTAGAACTCAATAACTTCATCACTCAATAACTCAATGACCCATTAACAGCCTGCTGAAAAAGTAATTTTTGTTAGGCTGCTCAAAAATGCCCAGATGCAAGGAGCCCGAAATCCTGAGGAGTGAGGCGTACCTGGATGTACGCTGCAGCGACGAAGGATGAGGGCAACGCCGCAGATGGGTGGTTTTCAGCAGCCTGTTAATTTAAGTTTTGAAGACTCGATCTCTTAAGGCGGGAAATTCTTCTCGAGCCCTTAGAACGATGTCTCGATTCACCTCTCCCCAGACCACACACTCCTCATCGTTGCTTCCGGCTACAATTTCGCCCATTGGATCGACGACCAGGCTATGGCCGGCAAACTGTGTCCCCCGGTTGATTCCAACGCAATTAGATGAGATGAGATAGGAGAGATTCTCCAGGGCTCTTGTTCGATTGAGGAGGAGCCAGTGTTTCAGACGAGGAGTGGGCCAGGCAGAAGAGATGAGAAAGAATTCAGCCCCTTGATCGAGCATCTTCCTAAACAATTCTGGAAATCTTAAGTCATAGCAAGTGGCCAGTCCTAAGTTTCCGAATTCGGTGGGGATCACCGTAATGGATGTGCCAGGAGTCAAAATCTCGGCTTCCTCAGATCGATAGGTGAAGAGGTGAATCTTCTGATGACTTCCGAGGATCTCCCCTTTGGGGTTTAAAAGAAAGCTGGAATTGTATAATCGATCCCCTCTCTTCTCTACAAAACTTCCGGTATGAAGATGGCAGGAAAGTTCTTTGGCCAAAGTGCGAAGGAGGGTTAAGGTCGGACCCTCTTGGGTTTCGGCCTCCTTCCTATAACGATCAAAACTCATAAATCCAATATTCCAGAGTTCTGGCAGGAGGATAAGATCTGCGTCCCGACACTGGCGAATCATCTGGGAAGCATGTTCCAAGGATTTATCCTTTGATTCCTCGATGACTTTCAACTGAATGGATGCAATCCGCATCGCTCGGGCCCATGGATGGTTTTAAATCTGTCTTCATGGGTAGCACATATGAATTTGACCTGTCAAGACAACCGGGAAAACCCGGAGAGAACCTGAAAAAATATTTGATTCCAAACTGAGAGATGGTTTAATATAATGATAAATAGATAAATGGGTTGAAGGATATGAAACGGGATAGATGGAAGTTAGGAATTGGAATCCTCCTTTTTATTGGAGCCCTTTCAGGAAAGGGGTTCGTTGCATATAGTGATGAACAAAAACAGATCCCTGAACACCGACCCGGGCCGGGAAGGGTTTTTTTATATACGGCAAAGAAGTTTGGTGTTCCCATCCTGAAGGCTTCCATTAAGATTGAAAATGGATCTTCCGAGGAGGGAAAGCCCCTTTACCGGATTCATGCCTCCGTGAACTCTGTTCCGTTTGGATTCTTATTCAGAATGAACAACCGATTCCTCTCAACCGTACAAGCAGAGACCTGCTCTCCGGTCCGGTATGTCAAAGAAATTGATCAAGAGGGGCTTCTGGTCGAGAAGAAAAATTATTTTCAAACATTCACGTTTGATTTCCCCAATAAGAAGGTGGTGGCCGAAAGGGGGGAGAAGAAAGAGAGGCAGGAGATCCCCCTTTCATCCGAGACGCATGACCCTCTTTCGATGTTCGCCAGATGTTATTTGAAAGAAGAAATTTATCCAGGACAGAGTATGCCCATGTCCATTTTCGACGGGGTGAAGTTACGCCAGATGGTCTTTTATTCAAAAACGGAGAAGGTGAAGTCGAAGATGTATGGAGAGGTTGACGCCGTATGCCTTGAGTCCAATACTCCGTTTTCAAGCTTTGGAGATAAAGAGGGAAGAATCCGGATCTGGTACACTGCCGATGGGAAAAAGACTCCAATCCTGATTGAGCTGGAACTCCCCATCGGGCATATCAAATTTGAATTGGAGTCCATGGAGAAAAGCTAAAAAAGGACGAAGGGATGGAATGAGAGAAATTCTCGAAGCGGCTATCCGATGTTTAATATCAAGACAATAAAACCTGAAGCAAAAGGAGAAAGCCATGGCAGTAAAGAAACCAGCAAAAAAAGCGGCAAAAAAGGTCGTGAAGAAGGGGGAGGCTTATAAGTGCAGCGTTTGCGGCCTGGCCGTGACAGTGGATGAGGTGTGTGGGTGTGTCGATACTTGCGACATCATCTGCTGTGAAAAACCCATGAAGCCTAAGAAACGGGCTTAAATCCTATTCACCCTTCATGACCTGCAATCCGCGGGTCTCTCTATGGAAGAACTGTCCACCGACGTCCTTGTGATCGGCAGTGGCTTGGCCGGCCTTCTTTCCGCCTTGGAAGCAGAAAGAGCGGGTCTTCGGGTCATTGTTGTGGGAAAATTCGCCATTGGAATGGGGACCAATACTTCATTGGCCAATGGCGCCTTCACCGTTTCGAACTCACACTTCTCTAAAGAAGATCATCTCCAAGCGACCTTAGAATCTGGAAAGGGGTTGAACCAGGCCAGACGGGTGAAGACCCTCGTCGAGAAAGGTCCGGACGCCGTAAGAAAATTGAAAGATTATGGAGTCCCCGTCCTTGAGAAAAGGATGGGGTATATCGTGGATCGGCCGGAGGGTTCCTCCCAGCTTCCCGGGTGTCTCCTCATCAAACCTCTGATAGAAAGATTGAAAGACAGTTCCGTCAGACTTCTACCCGGCTTAATCATTTTTGATTTGGTGGTCGAAGAGGGGAAAGTCCTGGGAGCATTTGGGTTTTTAAAAGACGGGAAACCCTGTTTGATTCAATCAAGAGCGGTCATCCTTTCGGCCGGTGGAGCAGGGGCCATCTATCGTAGGAATGACAACCAGAGGAGCATCCTTGGAGACGGATACACCTTAGCCCTCCGGGCAGGCCTTCCTCTCTTGGACTTAGAATTCGTTCAATTTTATCCTCTTGCTTTGGGAGAACCAAGGCTCTCTTGTTTTCTCCTTTATCCTCCCTATCCAAAGGAAGTGAGGTTGATCGATGAGAAAGGGGAGGATCTTTTGGAGAGGTTTAACACGGGACGAGATTTAAACCAAGCGGTCATTATGCAACGGGATCGTTTCTCCATTGCCCTGTACCACGCCTCTCAGAGTGGGGATGTCTTTTTTGATCTGACCCAAGTCCAGCGGGAGGAATGGGAGCGTTATCCTCTCAATTTTCTCAAGAAATCAAAGTTTCCTTTCCAGGAACGTGCCTTTCTGGTCTCCCCGGCAGCCCATTTCTTTATGGGAGGGGTGGAGATCGACGAAAACGGAAGAACGTCTCTCCCAGGCCTCTTTGCGGCGGGAGAGGTGGCCTGGGGAATCCATGGTGCCAATCGACTCGGGGGCAATGCGTTAACCGAATGTGCTGTGTTTGGAGTCATCGGTGGTCAGTCGGCAGCAGAATATGTCCTTCAGAAAGGACGTGAACCAGGACCATCCAATCTTTTCTCTGGGGGCTTCATGAAAAAATGGGACCGAAAGGTCCAATCCTATCTCAGAAAGAGAAGAGGAACCTTTGATCCACCGAGAGATCTGCTTAAGGAGTTAAAGGATTTGGCCTGGAGATATGCCAGTCCTGAACGAGCGGAGGAATCCTTGAAAGAGGGGCTGGATCGGTTAGCTATCCTTGAGAGAAAAATCGAGATGGTTTATCCTAGCACCCTGAAGGACCTCTTCAAAAGGAGAGATTTAGAAAGTGCGGCGCTCCTTCTCAAAGCTATCTTGAAGGGAAGTTTGCTTCGAACGGAAAGCAGAGGTTCCTTCTTTCGGAAGGATTTTCCAGATCAGGACGACAGAAATTGGCTGAAGAATACTTGCTACCATCTTGTGAGAGGAGAACTCCAGATTACCCATGTCGAGTAAGCCCAAATGTCAAAATCCCTGCCTACCGGCCCCGGTCCCAACCGAGGGAGGGCAGGCAGGCAAATGACAAAAACTCGAAGAGATTGGAATACCTCAACCGCCTTTCCGATGTCCTTTCCCTCCTCGCCCGACAGGAAGAGGAAAAAGCTCATGTGAAACCCAAGCATCCCTCCCATCAAACGATTTTTTAAAAGTTCTTGTTGACAACCGGAGACGGATTTAATATAAAAATAAATCATTTACTTTTCTTGAAAGGAGGTTTTTATGCGACGGTTATTCATTTTCGCGCTCGTCTCGCTTTTGGTATTTTCTTTTTCTTCAGCATGGGCTCAGAAGACGGTTCGGTTATCCATTGCTACCGGAGGCACAGGTGGGGTTTATTATCCTTTGGGCGGAGGTATGGCCAATGTCATATCGAAATACATTCCCTATACAGAGGCAACAGCAGAAGTGACGACCGCCTCTGTGGATAATTGCCGACTTGTCGGTGCTGGGAAAGGAGAATTAGCCCTGATCATGGCAGATACAGGATGGGATGCCTATCAGGGGAAAGCACAGTTTAAGGAAAAAATTCCTTTGAGGACAGTCGCTGTTCTTTATCCTAATAACATGCATATTGTGACCATGGAGGGGAAAGGCATTGAGAAAGTAACAGATCTCAAAGGGAAGAGGGTTTCTACGGGTGCTCCTGGGAGTGGAACAGAGGTGATGGCCTTGAGGGTCATCGAGGCTTTTGGATTGGATCCAACTAAGGACATGACACGGGATAAATTGGGCGTTTCCGAATCAGCAGGTGCACTCAAGGATAGGAAGATTGATGCCTTCTTTTGGGTTGGAGGTCTTCCCACTGCAGCCGTAACAGACTTTGGGGCTACTCCTGGGATTAAAATCAAACTCATTGGCCATGTGGATGCGGTTCCTAAGATGAGGGAGACCTATGGGCCTATCTATGTGAAAGGGGTCATCCCTGCAAAAACCTACCCGGGACAGGCAGTGGATGTTCCGATTGCTGTGGTGTGGAATCTCTTGGTCTGCCATGAAAACATGATAGGAGATATTGCATATGATATCGTGAAGACTCTTTTTGATCATAAACCAGAACTAATAGCATCCCATAGAGAAGCAAGCAGCTTGGCACTGGAACACCAGGCAGGGGGTGCTTCTCCGATTTCATTTCACCCGGGGGCAATTCGGTATTATGCAGAGAAAGGGGTTAAGGTGAAATAGTTGGAACGGAAGATTGTGCCCCTCCTGATATTGATAGGGATCGCGATCATGGCAGGAGGGGTTCTTTTTTTTGAGAAAGTGACCCTTCTTCATATTGAGAATATGGATCGTCAAAAGACGATCCATATTCGGCTCAGCCCCTCTGAACCCTTTTCCCTGTTCTACATTCATTCGATCTACCGCGAATCTGTTGTGGAGGAATTCCAGGTTGATCATGAGGCCATTATCCTGAAAGGGGTGAGAACAAAAAGCCCGGCCATCATGGAGTATTATGGATTTCAAGAGTCGAAAGAATTTCATCCAATGGAACTGAAATTGGGCGCGGTCTTTCTTATCAGGAGGGGAATGGGAGAAGGGCAAGGGCTGATTGTGGGGGACAGAAAAATCTATTTAAGTGAAATTGGTGAAAAAGGAGATCGGATTCAGTTAAGAGTAGAACCGATCTCTCTCGGAAAATATCTTTTCTCGATGATATGGAAATATCACTAGAGCGCACGTGAGGAGAAATTTGGAGGAAGAGAAGAAGAGAAACGATCAGGAAGTGGTCATCTCGGAGGAAGCCCTTAAAGAAGCCGAAAAATACATCGAAGCGGAAGAAGGGCCTTCTCGCCGACTCACAGGAAGGATGGAAGTTTTCATTACCGTTGTCGCCGTGGTGATGTCCCTGGTTCACCTCTATGCGGCCATCGGGGTGATCATGACGCAGGTGTTGCGGGGAATCCATGTCATGTTGGTCCTCTTTCTTTCCTTCCTGGTCTTTCCATCCTTCAAGCGATTCAAAAATCGGATTATCTGGTATGACTTCCTTCTCGCGCTCCTCAGCATCGTCCCGATCGTCTACATGTTGGTCGACTTTGACCAATTTATCTACCGCTCTGTGATACCGGATTTCTGGGATAAGCTTCTCGGTATCATCCTCATTCTCCTAATCTTAGAAGCCACTCGGAGAACGACCGGGCTGATCATGCCAGGAATCGTGCTCGCCTTTCTCGTTTATGCATTCATTGGGCCCATGCTCCCTTCGCCTTGGACCCATCGGGGATACGATATTGATCGGATCGTAGGACATATGTATATGACCCTGGAGGGAATTTTTGGTGTTCCGATCGATGTCTCCTCCACCTTTATCATCCTCTTCACCATTTGGGGTGCCTTTTTAGAATTCTCGGGTGCGGGTAAATTCTTCATTGACTTTTCTCTTGCTGCGATGGGTGGAAAGCCTACCAGTGCGGGCCGAACGGTGACACTGGCATCTTTTCTCCTCGGAGGTCCCTCAGGAAGTGGCGTGGCCACCACGGTCACCTTGGGAGCAGTCGCTTACCCCATGTTGGCGAAGGCAGGTTACAGCAAGGATGCGGCAGGGGGACTCCTCTCGGCCGGAGGCATTGGGGCCATCCTTTCTCCCCCCGTCCTTGGAGCGGCCGCCTTCCTCATCGCTGAATTTTTGAAGATCTCTTACTTAGATGTGATTGTCATGGCCTGCATTCCTACGTGTCTTTACTATTGGTCTATTTTTTTGATGGTTGAACTGGATTCTAAAAAGTTCGGGGTCAAAGAGATCGCCTTTGATAAAACCTATAGTTTGGGACAGCTCACCTACCTTTACGGATTCCATTTCATATCACTCATCGCCATTGTTGTAATCATGGTAATCGGCTTTACCCCCATCATGGCAGTCTTCTGGGCAACAGTGATCACCTTTGCGGTCAGCTTCATCAGAAAAGATACAGCTCTCACTCCTAAGAAACTAGTGAAGGCATTGCGAGGAGGCTCGATCGGAGTTTTAAGCGTGGCGGCTACCTGTGCGGCCGCGGGAATCATTGTGGGAGTGGTGACCCTGACAGGTCTTGGATTAAAGTTCAGTTCGATTGTTATTGCCTATGCCGGTGGAAGCGTCCTATTCACGGCGATCTATACAGCGATCATCGTCTGGATCATCGGACTGGCCGTTCCGGTGACAGCTTCCTATATCATTGCTGTGGTGATCACCGCGCCGGCATTGATACAACTGGGGATTCCCGATTTTGCTGCCCACATGTTCGTCTTTTACTATGCCGTTCTTTCAGAGGTCTCTCCACCCACAGCCCTCTCATGCTTTGCAGCAGCAGCCCTGACAAAGGGGAACCCTTATAAAACGACGATGTATGCATGGAAATATACGCTGCCAGCTTTTATCGTGCCTTTCATGTTTACCCTAGACCCTAAAGGGGTTGGAATCCTGCTGAAAGGGCCGGTGGTGGATGTCATCTGGACAACCTTCACCGCATTTGTTGGGATTGCCGCTCTGGCGGGTGGAGTAGAAAATTGGTTTTTTAAGAAGACAACCTTTTATGAGAGAATGATGCTCATTGTGGCAGGCCTGGCGCTGGTCTATCCCGAACCTTTGTATGATATCATCGGGTTCGGGTTGATTGCGGTGGTGATCATTTCTCAGAAGTTAAGGAAGGACGAACAACTTTTTCTCACAGGTGTACGCTGAAATCGCCCACCGTGGGGTTGGCCCCTCGAGCATAGTCGTACTATTTGATTTTCAAAGTTACCACCTGACTTCCTTCCCTCCTTCCCAGAGACAGGCATAAGGGAGCGAGGCCATCTCAACTGCTGTAAAGCGGGATGGCTTCGTCGCTTCCGTCCTCGTAATGACACTCTATTTGTTGCGTTTTTATTAGGATGCTCCAAATCCAGAGGAATGATGGGAGAAGGGGAAAGAGTCAGAAACGTTTGATTCTCATCCAGGAATATTGTAAAAAAATTGATGATGAAACCCCTCAGGCTTTTTTTACTCCTCACATTTATGTCTCTTTCTCTGACGGGCTGTGGGAACCTTCTCTATCTCTCCAAACTGGGATGGCATCAATCTTCGATTGCTTTTCATAGTGTCCCGATTCAAGAGGTATTAGAAAACAAGGAGTTAGGCCATGAGGCCAAAGAGAAGATTCATTTTATCCAAGAGGTGAAACGGTATGGAGAAGAGAAGCTGGGTCTCACGAAGACCAAAAGTTATTCAAAATATTTCAAAGTCAAAGGGCCTGTTCTACACGTCATCACGGCCTCGGAGAGGGATTGTCTCCAACTTTATCGTTGGGACTTCCCCATTACCGGCAAGGTGACCTATAAAAGTTTTTTTACCCAGAAGGATATTTTAAAGGAGAAACGATTTCTCGAAACGAAGGGGTATGACACATTTGTCCAGCAAGCCGGTGCCTACAGCACACTCGGATGGCTGAAGGACCCCATCTTTTCATCCATGCTCCAATGGGATGAGGCGACACTGGCAAATCTCATCCTCCATGAGATGACCCACTCCACGGTCTACTTCAAAGGCCAGACCGGTTTGAATGAGCAGATAGCCACTTTTGTCGGGAATCAGGGGGCCATCGATTTTTTGACCGAGAAGTATGGGAAAGGGTCCAAGGAAGTGGTCGAAGCCATCCACTGCCAAGAGGATGACTTCGTTTTTTCTCGGTGGATCGATCAAGCCTGTCAACGGCTATCCGATTTCTATGCCAAAGAGATTTCAAAGGATGAGAAATTAAGAGGGAGAGAAGGATTATTTCATCGTTTAAAAGAAGATTTTAAGGAGACGAGGGTTTCCTTTAAAACAGAGGGCTACAAGAATTTTGAAAAAGTGGATATCAATAATGCAGTACTACTGGCCTATCGTCGATATATCCATCGCCTCGAAAATTTTCAAGCGCTTTATGAGCAATTAGGGAGGGATATCAGAAAGATTGTGGAGTATTTTAAGGCCATCCAGGTTTCAGGGGATAAATCAGTCCTCCAATCTATAATTGAGAATCCAGAATCCAGGAGTCAGAAGTCAGAATAAAAGGACAATTCCTGCTCGTTTTGTTCGTGGCTCAAGGCACAAGGTTAACCGATCTTTTATTCTGGATTGTGACTCCTGACTTCTGAATGCTAAAATCTGCAATCTTAAATGATTAGCGTTCCCGCTTCCCCTCAATGAAATCTTCCACCATGGCCTTGGCCTCGTTGTCAGGGAACTGAGTAATGGGATGTTTCATCGCATAGGCGGAGATCGAAAGGAGAGGACCTCCCACCCGCCGTTCACGGGCAATCTTACAGCACCGGATGGCATCAATGGTCATCCCACCGCTATTGGGAGAATCCTCGACAGAGAGTCTCATCTCGAGGTTGAGTGTCACTTCTCCAAACCCTCTTCCCTCCATCCGTAGAAAACAGACCTTGTTATCATTCTGCCAGGGGACATAATCGGAAGGACCGATATGAATATTTTCTGGGTCCAGCGGAACTCCGAGTTGGGATTGAATGGCTTCAGTTTTGGAGATCCGTTTGTTCTTCAAGCGATTTCGATTGAGCATATTGAGGAAATCGGTATTTCCACCGGTATTAATTTGGTAGGTTCGGTCCAGCCGAACCCCGCGGTCTTCAAAAAGTTTGGCTAACACTCGATGGATGATGGTGGCGCCCATCTGGGATTTGACATCATCTCCAACGATCGGGATGCCTTTCTCTTCAAACCGTCTTGCCCATCGAGGATCGGAAGCGATAAAACTGGGCATGCAGTTGATTAGACTCACCCCTGCACTTAAACAGGCCTCTGCATAGAACTGAGTTGCCCGATCCGAGCCGACCGGAAGGTAGTTGAGGAGAATCTCCACTCCAGAATCTTTGAGGACTTTTTCCACATTGGAAGGTTTTTCATCCGCGACGAGGAAAATTCGATCTTCGGGGTAATCCTTCATATGTTCTGAAACCCCGTCCAAGACTTCTCCCATGGATACCGTCACGGCAGAATCATTGGAGTTCGGATAAATGATCTTGGTGCAATTGGGCTTGGCGAAAATGGCATCTTTGAGGGGTTTCCCCACCTTTCTTCGGTCGATATCAAAGGCTGCACCCACCTCAACATCCCAAGGTTTGTAGCCTCCGATATCAAGGTGCATTAAGCCAAGGGATTCAAATTTCGGGTTCTTCCGGCTATTTTCTCGGTAAAATTCAATTCCCTGAATGAGGGCGCTGGCACAATTTCCTACACCCACAATGGCAATTCGGATTGGCGTCTTCTCCATAGGAGGGTTCAACCTTTCTAAATGATATCCTTATGCTTTCTCAAGCCAATGTAATTATCTTATTTCATTCAAAATGTCAAGCAATTTGGGATAAGGAGGGATCATTTTCCTTGACTTCTCTATTTTTATTTGGAAATTTCCGCAGGAATTCATCTGCCCGGCGACAAAGATGAAAAAAAGGAAATCCAAATTTCTTCAACAACCCGTTCAGCATTTAAACCTCAAAGAGACGAAAAACCTTCTCAATCTGGTTCAAGTTATCCCTATATCTTGATGGAAGTTACTCTGTTTCACTTGCTTTGCTATTTTATCCGTTCCATACAGGCAATGAATATTTTTGGGGGGCTTATATATGAAATTCTTGAGTAAGGTAGGTTTTTTTCCCCTTATCTCTTTGTTGCTGAGCAACTGGCTACTTGCTCTGGATTATTTTAAATGTATTGACGTTATCGACGGAGAAACTATTGTGATCGAAATAAATAGTAAACCAGTACAGGTAAAATTGATCGGCATGGATACCCCTGAGGCGATTTATCCTGCAGAACTTTTTGAATATATTGGAATAAGATCTTTAAGCTTTGTCAAGAAGATGTTTTTGGGGAAGAGAGTCAGGCTTGAATATGATTCCATGAAGGAAGTCCGTCCAGTTCATTTAACCCCTTTCCGGCTCTTCATCCCATTCTCGGCTAGCCCCAGGGCCTCAATCAATTGAGTTGAAAAATACGGGAGTAATGGTTATATTAGTTGCAGTAAATTGCCGAGAAAAAAGGAGTTTGATATCGATGAGAGATTCTGATTCGAAGGTTCCAGATCAGAAAGACCTGGAGAAGGAATTGAACGAATACTTAGGGAAGAAGTACGGAGACCGGATCCGATTGGTCGTGCCCATGCTTTTCCCAAAACCCGAGACAGAAGAGGTTTCGAAAGAGGAAAAAGAACTGGGGGAAGGGAAAAAGAAGATTCATTTCGACTTGAAACCAGAAGAGTTGGAAGCTTTTCTGAATGATTACATCATTCGACAGGATGAGGCCAAAGAGATCCTGGCCACCAAAATCTGCACCCACTTCAATCGGATCAAGTTCACTGAAATGACCCAAGGGCGAAATCGATACGAAGGGGTGGGCCATATCAAGAACAATATTTTGATGATCGGCCCCACCGGAGTGGGGAAAACCTACTTGATCAAATTGATTGCCAATAAGATTGGAGTCCCTTTTGTAAAAGGGGATGCGACGAAGTTCAGCGAGACCGGTTATGTGGGCGGCGACGTGGAGGACCTCGTCCGAGATCTCGTCTACGAAGCCAATGGAGACATGGATCTGGCTCAGTATGGAATCATTTACGTGGATGAGATCGATAAGATCGCCTCCTCAAATAGTCTCATTGGTCCAGATGTGTCGAGGACAGGGGTCCAACGGGCTCTGCTCAAGCCCATGGAGGAAACAGAGGTGGACCTTAAAGTCCCCCATGATCCGATCTCTCAGTTGGAGGCGATCGAACATTACCGGAAGACTGGCAAAAGGGAGAAACGGACCATCAATACCAAGAATATCCTCTTCATCATGAGTGGAGCCTTCAATGGTTTGGAGGAGCTCATCCAGAAGCGTTTGAATCGAGAAGGCATCGGTTTTGGGGCCGAGATCCGCTCGAAGGACGAACGGGCGGAGTACCTGAAACAGGTAAAAGCAGAGGATTTGATCGCCTATGGGTTCGAATCGGAATTCGTCGGAAGGCTACCGGTGACCACCGTTTTTGAAAAGCTGGAGGTCGATGACCTCTATGGGATTCTGAAAAATCCAAACAACCCCATCATCCTTGGAAAGAAGAAAGATTTCAAATCCTATGGCATTGACATTCAGTTTGAAGACGAAGCCCTTTATGAACTGGCCGTGAAGGCTTATGAGGAAAAGACGGGTGCAAGAGGATTGGTCAGTGCGGTTGAGAAGATTCTTATTAAATTTGAAAAGCGACTGCCCTCCACCGATATCCGAAAGCTTGTCGTCACACAAGCTGTGGTGGAAGATCCAGAGCGAGCGTTAGGACGACACCTGCAAGATCCCTCCGATCCGGAGATGCTGGAAAAATTTGAAGCCGTCCTTTCAAGAGAGAAGATGGCCTTGAAAGAATCGATTGTGCGCAGAGAGACAGAGTTTAAGAAACGTTATGGAATTGTTTTCCGCGAGGGTCGGATCGATCTCATCATCAATCGGATGATTGAAAAAGGGTATGATGTCAACACCGTTTCTGAAGAAGTGGTAGAGGTTCAACGGCAGGTGGAAGAGTTTGAAAAGGATTTTCAGCGACGGACTGGAATTGACCTCCAGTTTAGCGAGGAGGCCATTCAGCGGGTCACGGAGATCATCCTGAAAGAAGAAGGGAAAGGAACAGGGTTCTTCCCGAAGCTTTCAAAGGATTTTGAGTATGGGTTCGAACTCATCCGGGATAAGACAGGTCAAAGAGAGTTTATTGTCACCCGGGAGACTGTGGATGACCCAGAGGGATACCTCAACCGGGTGATTCGTGAGATCTACAGGCGACAATCAGACCCAAGGGTTGAGGATAAGGAATAATGGCAGCCAAAGATTATTATAACATTTTGGGCGTGGCCAAGAACGCCAGTGACGAGGAGATCAAACGGGCTTATCGGAAGTTGGCGATGAAATATCATCCCGACCGAAATCCGAACAAAAAAGAGGCCGAAGAACGTTTCAAAGAGATCAATGAGGCCTATGCCGTCCTGAGCGATAAGGAGAAGCGAAAACAATATGACACCTTTGGCGCGGAAGGGTTCCATCAGCGGTTTACTCAGGAGGACATTTTCCGGGGATTTGATTTTGATGAGATTTTATCCAACCTTTTTCGGGGGAGGGGAAGACGGGAGTTCAGATTTGGGGGTCGAAGTGGGTTTGATTCTGGAGACTTCTTTGGCGCACAGGGGGGCCATCAGGACACGGGTCGAATGCCCCAGCGAGGAGAAGACATCGTCTACGAGATGGCCATTTCTCTCGAAGAGGCCGCGTCTGGCGGAGAGAAGAGGATCTCCTATCGAAAAAATGGAAAGATTGAGGAAGTTTCCGTGAAAATTCCACGAGGTATCCCCTCGGGAAAGAAGCTCAGACTTGCTGGAAAGGGGATGGAAGGGAGAAACGGCGGTCCTCCAGGCGATCTCTACCTTCAAGTTTCTGTTAGGGAGCATCCACTCTTCGGCCAGGATGGAGACGACCTCATTGTGGAGAAAGAGATTAATTTTTCGGAGGCTGTCCTGGGGACGACCGTCGAAGTTCCCACCCTTGAGGGGATGAAGAAAGTCAAGGTCCCTCCAGGAACCCAGAGCCATACCAAGATGCGGTTAAAAGGTCTTGGCATGCCTCATTTTCAAGGGGAAGGGAAAGGGGACGAATATGTTAAGGTGATTGTCAAAGTCCCCAAAAGAGTGTCCGAGAAAAGCAGAGGGTTGATCCAGGAACTCGCCGAGGAGGGCATCTAAATCGAATTTCATAAATGAGATTTGGACGTTTAACTCTTTAACTTCAGCCTTAAACCTTCCTTAAAACCTCGTTGACTTTTCGCTCGTTCTGGTAGAAAATTAGGAATTGTAGAAACCGCAACTCAAATCAAGAAGGGGGGGCCTATGTCGAATAAAACCTTTGAAGAAGTTCCCGTTGAAAAATTAAGGTGGCGTTGTGATCCAGAGGCATTGCCCTTTGAGACCATTCAGACCATCCAGGCCTGTGAGGAGATCATTGGTCAGGAGAGGGCCCAAGAGGCGATCCGGTTAGGATTGAACATCCATAGTGTAGGGTACAATATCTTTGTCACGGGCTTGACAGGAACGGGACGTTTTACCACGATCAAATGCATTTTAGAAGAATTAAACGTGCAGGGGAAGATCCCCAACGATTTTTGCTACGTCAATAACTTCAAAAACCCGGATATGCCTCATATGCTCAGCCTTCCTCCAGGACAGGGGAATGCGTTCAAAAAAGAGATGGAGAACTTGATCGAAATCCTGAAAAAGAAAATCCCCTTGATGTTTGAGAACGAGACCTATCTCAATAAAAAGAAAGAGGTGGTCGAAAAATTTCGGAACAAGCAGGCTGAGATGTTCCGGGAGTTTGAAAAGAAGGTGAACAAAGAGGGATTTGCTCTGGTTCAGATTCAAATGGGCCCCTACTCGCGTCCTGGCATCTTCCCCCTCATTGAAGGGAACCCTGTCAACATGGAACAGTTGGAGTCCATGGTGGAGGAGGATAAATTCTCTAAAGAGGAACTGGAAAAGCTCAAAGGGAAGCAAGCCCAACTGGTCAACGAACTGGAGGATACCTTTAAAGAGACCCGGAAATCGGAGAAGGAGATCAAGGAAGAGCTAACCTCCTTGGACAACGAGGTAATCTCTCCAGTGGTCAAAGACTCCATTTCCGACATTCAGGAGAAGTTTGACAACGAGAAGGTTCACCAATATCTGGACGAAGTTCAGGAAGATATCTTGACGAATCTTGGCCGTTTCAGAGAAAAGGAAGAAACTCCTTCGCCCATCCCGGGGTTGGTCTTGCCTCAAACGGTGGACTCCTTCAGTGAATACCAGGCGAACGTGTTGGTGGACAATTCGGAGACAAAAGGAGCCCCGATCATTGTCGAGACGACCCCCAACTACCGGAATCTTTTTGGCACCATCGAAAGGGTCGTTGAGCGTTCAGGGATTTGGAAGACCGACTTTCTCCATATCAAGGCGGGCTCTTTCTTAAGGGCCAACGGAGGCTATTTGATTTTCAATGCCCTGGATGCCCTCACGGAGCCATGGGTTTGGCCGGCGTTGAAAAGGACATTGAAGAACCAAGTCATCGAGATTCAGACCTATGACCCCTTTTACTTCTTTTCTACTTCTGCCCTCAAGCCGGAGCCGATTGAGTGTAATACAAAAGTCATCCTGATCGGAGATGCCCAAATCTATTACCTTCTTTACAGCTTGGACGACGATTTCAAAAAGATTTTCAAAATCAAAGCAGCCTTCGATTCCGTGATGAACAAGGACAATGACAAAATCCGGCAGTATGCCTCCTTTATTCGGAAAATCTGCGATGAGGATAAATTGAGACCCCTCGATAAGACGGGGATTGCAGCGGTGGTGGAGCATGGGGTGAGGATTACGGGAAAACAGAAGAAGCTTTCAACGCGCTTTCACCTCATTGCCGACCTCTTGAGGGAAGCGAACTACTGGGCAGAGAAGGACCGAAGCGATGTGATTACTGAAAAACAGGTGGATCAGGCGATTGATAGGAGGAATTACCGGGTAAACCTCATTGAGGAAAAGATTCAGGAGATGATCGATGATGGAACTATTCTGATTGACTCCGATGGGACGGTGGTAGGCCAGGTCAATGGCCTCTCCGTCTATAATCTTGGGGATTACATGTTCGGAAAGCCCTCCCGGATCACTGCCAAAACTTCCTTGGGGAAGGCAGGCATTATCAATATCGAAAGAGAAGCGGAGATGAGCGGCCCCATTCATAACAAGGGGGTCTATATTCTCACTGGGTACCTCCGAGGGAAATATGCTCAGGATAAACCGATTACCATGAGTGCCAGCCTCTGTTTTGAGCAGTCCTATAGTGGGGTGGAAGGGGACAGCGCTTCCTCCGCAGAGATATATGCTTTGCTCTCGAGCATCTCCGGACTCCCCCTGCGACAAGACATCGCCGTGACCGGCTCAGTCAATCAAAAAGGAGAGATTCAGCCCATCGGCGGTGCCAACGAAAAGGTTGAAGGATTCTTTGATGTGTGCAAGGCAAAGGGATTGACTGGCAAACAGGGGGTGATGATTCCTCATCTCAATGTCGATGATTTGATGTTGCGAAAGGATGTGGTGCAGGCGGTGAAGGAGCGGAAATTCCATATCTATCCCGTGAAGACCATTGACCAGGGAATTGAGATTCTGACAGGCATGGAGGCTGGCGAGAGTTTGGAAGAAAGGCGTTTTAAAGAGGGGACGGTGAATGACCGGGTAGATAAGAAACTTAGAGAACTGGGGACAAAGATCAAGGAATTTGAAGGAGGAGAGGGAGGGGTCAAAGAGGAGAAAAAGAAGAAAAAAGGAAAGCCCTCTTGCGATGGATAGAATCATTATCAACCAGAAGGTTGAGCTCGAAGAAGAAGTTCTGATGAAAGGGCCTCCCCTGGAGGCCCTTTGTTTTCAGGGTGGCCGTGTGGGAAGTCTCATCACCTTGACAGACTCTGAAGGGAATGACTTCAGAGGAAGAGTCCTTCGTCTTTCCGAAACAGAGGCTTCCATTCTTATCTTTGATGCCTTCCCTTCACCCACGGAGTCTTCTCTGGAGATCATTCTTCTTCAGGCCCTTCCAGAAAAAGAAAGAATGGAGATAATCATCCAAAAGGCCACGGAACTGGGTGTCTCGGCCATCCTTCCCTTTCAATCCGAAAGATCCATCTCTTTGAAGGAGAGGGAGGCAAAACAGAAGAAAGCCCATCGGTGGCAACAGATCGCCGTTAAAGCCGTCCAACAATCAAGAAGGGCAAAGGTTCCTTATGTCGGAGAATGCCGACCGTTTCAAGAGGTACTGGGGGATTGCAGGGAAGATGGGTTGAAGATCCTTCTTTGGGAAAGGGAGGGCAAAAATCTTAAGAATGTCGTGAGGCAACATCCCACTCAAAAGATTTATGTGATGATCGGGCCAGAAGGGGGCTTTGCCGCGGGCGAAGTGAAATTGGCAAATGAGAAAGGATTTATCCCCGTCAAAGTGGGACAGCGCATTTTGAGGACTGAGACCGCAGCCATCACTTTAGTAGGGATTCTCCAGTATGAACTGGGTGATCTGAGCTAAGTTCCATTCCATCTTAAAGGAAATTCCATTTTCGGACCATCCATAAAGGAGCTTCCTCATTATCTGAAAAAGAGAGGCAGAACCATTTCTGACTCTGCCTTGGTGTTTGGAAATTGGATGAAATTCCATCACGTTCCGTCCCAGTCCATGACCGTTTTTTCAGATGGCAAAGGGATGATGAAAACTGGTTTTTGGGTTCGGTTCAATACGGCACTCGAAACACTTCCAAGAAACGTATGGGCCAAAAATCCCTTTCCGTGGGTTCCAAGGACGATTACGTCGCACCCTTCTTCATTCGCAGCATTCAAGATTTCTTCAGGGGGATGGCCCCGGGGAACAAGGATTTTGGATACGAGTTCAACGCATGGAGTGCCGATTTGAGCCTCTGCTTTTTTACAAAATTCGCCTAGGCGTTTTTTAATCTCCTCAACAGTCTCCTCCTGCTGCTTCTTTTTCAATTCGTCCGTGATGCCTGTATAAGCTGCTGCATAAGCGGGAACGGGTTCAATCGCATGCAAGATGACAATCCTTGCGTCATGCCTTCTTGCCATATCCGTTGCATACAAGAACGCATAAGAGGAGTTTTTACTGAGATCGGTGGCGTAAAGGATCTTCTTAATGTGTGGAGTCATCTCTTTCCTCCTTTCCTTCTCATTTTTAATCTAACAACTAACCTTAAAAAATCAAGGCTTCACCTGTAATCACGAACGCTTTTGATGGTTTCCCTCCTTCCCATTCTCTTATACATCTTATCCGATTGCTTTAACAAATCAAGACAAATATTTGTCCAAAATCGTTCTATTTCCGACAATATGTCACTTTCTGTCAGGGTAAACTCCAGTCTGAATCTTCATTTATAATTTAAATAAAACCATAAATTCCAACTAGTTATGAAACTAAAGCGGTTAATCTCATTCTGGTATAATTCTTGCTCACATAATTCTTAAGAAAATCAAATAGGAGCAATCCAATGGAGTTAACGGAAAAGAGTAATGCTTCAGTTAATTCAGAAAAAAGAAGATATCCGAGATTTGATGTCGATTTGCCGATTAAATATGGTAGAACCCAATTATTCCTCAAATACGCTCGGGCGGTTAATGCCAGTCAAGGGGGATTACTTCTCCGCCTTTCAGAGGAAGTAGAGATCGGTCAACATCTGGCATTGAAACTATTTTTTCTTTCTCATCCTGAACTAAATACCATTAAGGCGTCCGTCCGGGTGGTTTGGATGGATATTCATATGAGGAAGGATTGGTCATGGGATTATCAGACTGGAGTGAGATTCGTGGATATCTGTACAGAGGATATGACTGTTTTAAGGAATTTCCTAATCAACGTTGGACAAAAACCACCCTACACTGCCTAGCGAGCCTGTAAGAAAAACCTTACCTTTGTGTTTCTGATCACATCGTTTGCTTGCAATAATTGCCATCTGCAATTCCTAAAACATATTGACATTCATTCGTTCAGAATGATACCTTAGCGGGGAAAGGTGTTCCTTCATGCCTGGATTAATACTTCAGTATCCGGTACGTACACTTGATCATCAATTATTGTTTCCTCAAAAGACCCTTCTGACAAAAGAGACGGTTGATGCCCTTATCTCCTTGCACAGGACTCATTCCTATCAGACATCTTCCCTCCTTTTGTACGGGTCAGTGAAACAGGACTGTTTAGACTTTTTTAGCACCCCTCCTTTTGTGACCATTTTTTCTGACCAAAGGGAAATCAATGACCTCCTGAACCTTTTAGAGACGGTCCGTTTTCCCATCCCCATATTGCAGTCGCTGGATTATTTCAAAGCGAATGATTTTTATACCTATGCACATGTGCTTATGGTATTTGCCTTGTCTACGTTTTTGGCAAAGGATGTACTCCCCGACTATCAGGAGCGTATTCGGTTGTCTGCAACCGGCCCTACCCACGATAACGGAAAGGTCTGTGTGCCCCTGCACATCCTGAAAAAGACCACGCCCCTCACCAAAACCGAGCGGGGTTTTCTCGAACATCACACGGCAGCGGGCTATGCCCTCCTCAGCTATTACTACAAGGATGCCCAACACCTTGCTTGCAAGGTGGCCCTTGATCATCATGAAAGGGGAGATCGGTCAGGATATCCCCGAGGCATCCTGCTCGAGGATCCGATGGTGGAAATCATCGCTGTTTGTGACGTTTACGACGCGCTCATCATGCCCAGACCTTATCGATCGGGAGCCTATGATAATCGAACGGCCCTGGAGGAGATTACCGAAATGGCGAAACAGAATAAGATAGGATGGGATGTAGTTAGAGCACTCGTGGCTCATAATCGCAAGTCCAATCCTCATTACAAAGAAATAACCATCTCGGCGGAAAAAAGGGGAACCCCTCCTTCGTATAATGTCTACGGTATGATAGCAGAGGAGACAGACCCGAACGACCGAACTGGGTGATCAAAAGAAAGTTTATTGCACAGAGCACATAATTGTTTACCTCCCCCCCTTTAGAAAAGGGAAGGTGTGAAAAAAACCCACTGTATTCGTCTCCCCGGTGAAAACCGGGGTCCAGAGTATTTTTAACCCCTTGAAAACACTGGATTCCGGCTTTCGCCGGAATGACGTGAAACACCACCAAACCAATTTTTTCA
>CAYGWV010000122.1:0-7873 GCA_964353925.1 uncultured Syntrophaceae bacterium
CTCGCTGCTCTCACTTATCTTCCTTTCCGGCTGGTGCCTTCAGTCATTACACTACTGGGCGGCTGACTAACCTTACCCAGGAGGGCTTATGCGCTTAACGCTTTCCCTCTCGGCAAGCAACCATTGCCAGGTTGCCCTGAAACAGGTTCAGCATGACATTTTTTACCATTTCCGCTATTGTGACACAGTCTCCAGGGGTGAGGGTGAGGGAGAGGGGGAGGGTGAGGGGGCCCCTTGCAATAAATCTATTCAGAAGTCACAATTTAATCTGTGACGAATCCTCAGGAAAACGTTGAAAAGCTCAAAGCACTCTGTCACCAATGGGGAGGCTCCCTGTTTGGAGTGGCAGATCTTCGTTCTTTCAACAAACAGGAAATCCTTCTCCCTTCTTCCTTAATAGATCAAATTCCCTACGCCATCTCGGTGGGATTTCACCTTTCTGATGCTATCTTAGAAGAGGTTGAAAACCAACCCACCCCCCTCTATTTTCATCACTATCAGAGAGTCAATATTCTTCTGGACACCATCGGCCTGATCGTGACCTCGGCGATTCAAGACCTCGGGTATCAGGTCCTGTCCATCCCTGCCTCTCAAATTGTGGATTGGAAAACCCAAAAGGGCCATCTTTCCCATAAACATGTGGCCCGCGCTGCGGGATTGGGATGGATCGGCCGGAACAATCTCCTTGTTAACGAACAATTTGGATCTCGTATTCGCCTTGTTACGATCCTCGCCGAAATCCCCCTTGGGATCAGTTCTCCTTCAATAAAGGACTGCGGTTCCTGTCTGGACTGCCTGTCGGTCTGCCCTGCGGGAGCCATTAAGGAACGGCAAAAAGATTTCGATCATCTTCGATGTTATGAGCAGCTGAGAACTTTTGCCAAAACCCTCCACTTCAGCCATAATATCTGTGGTGTTTGCGTGAAGGCCTGTCGGGGCAAACAAAACCGCATAGGGCATAGCGCATAGAGCAGTGCACAGAGCGAAAAAAGGACAGAGGAGACAACCGCAGTTTACTCGGTTTATTCAACCTGTTCAGCTTACCTGGTCTCTGTCGTTGACTTGGTTTCCCTTTTTTATTTTGTGATCTCTTGGGTTTCTTCGGTGTTAACGCTATGCTCTATGCGCTATGCCCTTTCATTATGACACCCTCGCTGATGAGACCCCACTTATCTAAGCAGGATGATTCATTATGCTAAGGTTTGATGTAGTGGTGGTCGGCGGAGGTCATGCAGGAATTGAAGCCTCCTTGGCCTGCGCCCGCATGGGACACCCTACCCTTCTCATCACCCAAAAAGTCGAACAGATCGGTTACATGTCCTGCAACCCCGCCGTGGGTGGGCTGGCCAAAGGCCATCTGGTGAAGGAGATCGATGCACTGGGTGGAGAGATGGCTAAAGCCACTGACGAAACAGGCATACAGTTCCGCCAGCTCAATGAAACGAGGGGTCCTGCGGTTCGTTCTTCACGAGCTCAGGTGGACCGCCAGGAATACCGGCTTCGAATGAAAAGGACTGTTGAAAATCAACAAAATCTTTTGATCAAAGAGGCGACTGTAGAAGAAATTCTGGTAGATGGAAATCAGATCATCGGTGCGAAGACGGATTTAAATGAAACCATTCAGACAAAAGCCCTGGTCCTTGCCCCAGGGACTTTTCTGAACGGTCTTATTCATATTGGTCTCGAACATTTCCCTTCGGGCAGGATGGGCGATCCGGCCTCCATCGGCTTATCAGAATCGCTCAAGAGATTGGGGTTCCGGCTGGGAAGGCTCAAGACCGGTACCACTCCAAGGCTCGACGGCAAGACCATTGATTTCTCTCATCTCACACCTCAATACGGAGACACCCCACCTCTTCCTTTCTCCCTCACAACGGAGAAGATCGATGTGGAGCAGGTTCCCTGCTATATGACTTATACGAATCTCACGACCCACGAAATTATCAGGAGCGGCCTCGACCGATCGCCTCTCTACTGCGGAATCATCAAAGGCATCGGACCCCGTTATTGTCCCTCGATCGAAGATAAAGTGGTCCGTTTTGCAGATAAGAAAAGGCACCCGATCTTTTTAGAACCCGATGGCCGCAATACGAACGAGATTTATCCGAATGGGATCTCCACCAGCCTTCCTCTGGATACTCAGATCCGAATGCTGAGGTCGATTAAAGGCCTTGAAGAAGTGGAGATCCTCCGGCCCGGTTATGCCATCGAATATGACTTTGTCGATCCCACGGAGATGAAGCCTTCCCTCGAAACCAAAAAGATTAGAGGACTCTTCCACGCCGGACAGATCAACGGAACGTCTGGCTATGAAGAGGCCGCCGCACAAGGATTAATGGCCGGGATCAATGCCTCGCTTTATATTCGAGGAGAGGAACCTCTTATCTTGAAACGTTCCGATGCTTATATCGGTGTTTTGATCGATGACCTGGTCACCAAAGGGACGGCCGAACCCTATCGCATGTTTACCTCCAGGGCGGAATACCGTCTCCATTTGAGAGAAGACAATGCGGATTTGAGATTGAGAGAAAAGGGATATGAAGCGGGATTACTGAAGGAGGAAGATTATCAAATCTTTCTGAAGAAAAAAACGGCGATTCAGGAAGCCCTATCCAGAATTTCAACGGTGAGAGTCAATCCTACAAAGGGAACTAGCGAAATCCTTCGTCGATGGGGAACCGCCGCTCTGAAAAAAGACTCCTCCCTCCAAGAAATATTGAGGAGACCCGAAATTCATTTCAAACACCTCTTTGACTTTGATCGAAGCCTTGAAAGCCTTCCGCAGTCAATACAAGAGCAGGTCGAGATTCAGGTGAAGTATGACGGTTATATCAAGAGGCAGATGGACCAGATTGAAAGATTTAAAAGATTGGAGGAGGTGAGCTTTCCAGAGGGGTTTGATTTCAGCTCTGTGATCGGACTCACCACGGAGGTAATGGAGAAACTGAAGAAGATTAAACCTCACTCTCTCGGCCAGGCTTCAAGAATTTCCGGTGTCACTCCTGCCGCCATCTCCATCCTGATGGTCAACCTGAAGAGACAGGGATGCCTATAGGACAGTGACCATTCAAGAAGGAATATATCCACAGTCAAATCGCCGGAGAAAGACTTAGAGATGAAATCACCCGGAGAAATCCTTAATCTGTAAAATCCGCCAGCCATCGGTATTACACCGGCCAAATTCCATATGACACTCCGAAAAATATTATCTCGTGAATTCATTCTCTGTTTCTTTGCGCAGTTTGCTTTCACCTCTGTTTTCCACATCCTGGTTCCAACCATTCCGATCTATCTTTCGAGATCAGGATCGACAGAGGTGGAGATTGGCATTCTTATCGGAGCTCTCGGTATCTCTTCCCTGGTCCTCAGGCCGATGATTGGTAAGACCCTTTCAAAAATCCCCGAAAAAAAATTTATGCTTGCCGGCGCCATCCTCTTTGCCGTCACCTCCATTGCCTATATCTTTGCCCCTCCTTTTTGGCCTTTTCTCTTCGTAAGAGTCTTTCAGGGAATCGGGTCGGCTCTCTTTTTTACAGCTTCCATTGCATTTATCACCAATATCACCCCGGGGGCCTATCGGGGACAGAGCCTGGGTTATTTCTTTCTCTCCTTCAATCTTTCCATGGCGTTAGCCCCTATCATCGGAATGTTTCTGATCAACCAATTCAGTTTTGATATTCTCTTCTCGGTCTGTACGGCTCTTTCTCTATGCTCCTTATTGATTGCCGGCAAGTTAAGCCGGAAAGAGTTGAATCCCATTGACGATTTACCCACGGAAGCCAGTTCCTCATTGGGCCTCAAAAGCTTTTCCCCGATCCTCTTATACTTCATGGTTCACATGATCTGGGGAGCTTTAATGGCCTTTTTCCCTCTTCATGCCATCAACCATGGTGTGACCAATCCCGGTCTCTTCTTTACAGCTTATGCCTCTGTGATGATTGCTGGCCGTGTTTTTGGAGGAAGGATATTTGATGTTCATAAGAGAGAAAAAGTAATTTTACCTTGTATCATCGCCTTTATCCTCGCCATGACCCTTCTCGCTTTTTCTAAAACTCTTGAAATGTTTATTCTTGTGGCTGTCATCGCAGCCGCGGGGCATGCCTTTCTCGTACCCTCCTTGTTTGCCTATATCCTTGACCTCGTAGGATCTTCACGTGGACCAGCGATCGGATGGTTAACAGCCATGGGGGATTTAGGGATAGGGCTCGGCCCAATGATCATGGGCGTCATCCTTCGTTTAACCAGCTTTCCTACAATGTTCCTCTGCTTGGCCCTCACGGGCCTATTCGGTTTTATCTATTTCTATCTTTTCGTAAGAGGAAAAATTTAGCCGCCGTGATTGGCGTTTTCTAATCGGCGCCAATACCTGCCCGCAATTGAGATATGCCAAGGTATTTTGAGCCATTTGGCAGCGCCAAGTTTTACCTGCTCGAGCCCCGCTCAGCATCAATCTGAGCTGCCCGCCCCATTTGTCTCTTGTGCCGAAGGACTCAACCGCTCTGGAGTTCAACTGCGAAGAAAACGCAGGAAAGCCCCGATCCCTCGGCTCACTGCTCTGACCAGCGCTGCCAGCTCGAGCAGGGGTTCCTCAACCCTGGTTAATACTGCTTCCTCGAAATCCCGCAGGCGCTCCGCCGCACCCTGAACAGTGGCAATTCCTTCTTCGACTCTATTCACCTGTCGATGAACGGATTGCAGGATACCACTGACTTCCCTGGAGATGACAGTCAGGTCATGACTCAGGGGAACAACCTGCATGCGGGCTGTCTCCAAAAACTTCTCAGCCTCGCGAGCCGTCCGACGGATCTGCAGAATAACAGGAATGAGAACAATCGCAACAACGACCATAGAGGCTGCAATAACGGTGACACTGATAGTCTGTAACATAAGTGTTGATCTCCCTTTGATTTAAGCCTTGGTTTCGTCTTTCTTCGCTCCCTTAGAGAACTCTTGCTTTGCCGCTTCCAAACCTACCTCCACCGCTCCCTTCACTTTTTTCGCCCCTGCTTTTGCTTCATCTATGACTTCCTTTGCTTTCAGGCGTGCTTCTGCAAGTTGAAGACTGGCTTCCTTTTTCAGTTCTTCAGCCCGGCGCTGAGCATCATCAAGGATGCCCTTCGCCTTAACCTGTGCTTCTGAATAAAACTCCTTTGCTTCGCCCAGGACTTCATTCCCCTTTCGCTTCAGCTCAGATCTCAACTCTTCCCCTGATTTAGGAGCAAATAAAAGACCTGCTATTGCCCCCAGCACGCCTCCTATAAGGAATCCCCGCAAGAACCCTCCACCATCATTTCCATTTTCTGCCATAGAATTGAACCTCCTTTCCGTTATGTCGGTTATCACTCACCTTTTCAGACGACTGCTCGCCCTGCCCTTAGCCAAAAGAATTTCCGCCAAAAGAATTTCCATTGATGCGCACAAAACCACTTTTTCTAAGTTATCAAAAACAGCAAGAGAAGTAAATAACGTAAATTTAGTATTTTAATATAGAAAGAACTGTATTTTATCTTCGATTTCCGACCCGGAACTTCTCGAATGAACATAATTGCCATTTTAAAATTCCCGGGTTGGATAACCTATTTCGTGTCCTCCCTAGGTCTCCTGACCTCCTAACCTCTTGTTTTTCTTATGCATCCGCTGCCATTTCTCCAGGCGACTCAATGTGGCTCACTGAAGCCTTTTCTTTTCTTCCCGCAACCCATCCAAAAGCATCTTTGAACTTTGTGCGACTATCTGAGTAAAACCGCTTTGTTTCATCCAAAGCCTCATTTGTTTTCTCTTTGATCTCTGACCTCAGTTCTTTTCCAGTTTTGGGGGCAAATAGAAAGCCTGCTGCCGCACCCAAAAGGCTACCAACCATAAGTCCCTTCCACAGACCGAAATGATTTCTCCCATTTGTTTCCATCGTCTTTTCCTCCTTTCTTTACCCAACCCTTGCCACTCTTGAGCATCATTGCGTTATTGCTGCTGAATCAAAAACCTTTCACTTTAAAATTAGTTATTGAGTGCAACGTTTGTCAAGGTTAAAGAGAAAGAAAAGGAGTAATTGTTTCAAGGATTTCCCCTTACTCCTGCTTGCGGCAGGCAGCGGTGGGGAGAGGGAGGGGGTGAGGAAAACCTTCAAATATTTTTGGCTAGGCTTTTGATCTTCACACCTTCCAGTGCCACTGAGTTTAACCGCACCTTATCTCTTAAAACCAAGTCAGACGATTACAATTAGCTCGCAGATTTTGGACTGAATTTCTGGTATATCTTCTCTGTCGAAAAAGTCGGGACAAACAGGGTGGGATATGCGAGGGGAAGGGATTCCTCTTTTCCAATAATGAGACACCCATTTTCTTTTAAACTGGCGGCCATCTTTTTTAACACGCCCATCTGGCATTCCTTTGAAAAGTAGGTGAAGGCTAAGTTTCGACAGAAGACGATATCCATTCCGGGAAATGGTTCTTCACGAATGATGTCATGCTTTTTAAACTCCACGCTTTCCCGAACGGATCGATCAAGAGCATAAAATCCATTGCCAATCTTAAAAAATCTTCGAAGGATTTCCTCCGGGACCTCTTTTAAACTGCTTTTTTTGTATCTCCCTTCCCCTGCCCTTTTAAGAAGGGTCTCATTGATATCTGTGGCTAAGATGGTAAGACGCATTCGGGGGAATTTTTTTTCAAAACTCTCCTTCCACAACATGGAGAGGCTATAAGGTTCTTCACCATTGGCGCAGCCAATCGACCATACTTCGAAATCCTCTGCACCTTTGCGGTCAACCATTGATGGGATGATGGAATTCTCAAGGATGTCGAAAACCTTCTTATCTCTGAAGAATCTCGTAATGGTAACCGTAAGGATTTGAGAGAGGTGGCTTTTTTCTTCAGGATCTTTCTTGATTCTTAACAGGTAATCTTCAAAATGGGAGAGGCCCAGTTCAGTGATCCGGCGTTCAACTTTTCGTTTGACCCCTCCTCTTTGGAATCGCCGCCATTGAAGATCGAGGAGGGGAGCAGCTTCTTTGATAAATGGCTCAAAATCCATGGGTCTTTTCGAAGTCTAATAACTGTTTTTTTACCTTAACCCCATGACCAAATCCGCCCAGCCCGCCATTGCTCTCGATCACTCTGTGGCAGGGGATGATCAACGGAACGGAATTCCGGCCATTGGCATTCCCAACGGCTCGGAAGGCTTTCGGATGGCCAATCGCCTGTGCAATGTCCCCGTAGGATCGGGTTTTCCCGTAGGGAATTCTTGCCAGTGCGGACCAAACTTTTTTCTGGAATGGGGTCCCTCTGAAATCCAACTTACAATCAAAACGCTGGAGTTCACCTTTTAAGTATTTATTAAGTTGATTCAGGACATTCCTATTCTTGCGATCATCCCTCACAATCCTTCCGGGAAATCTTTCCTTCAGTCTTTTCAAACAGGCCTTTTCTGTTCTGACAAAATCCACAAAACAGACCCCTCTCTCCGTAGAGGCAACAAAGACTTTTCTTAAAAAAGGCGAATCAAAAGAAGAATAATAAATTGTTTCCATTTTTCCTCCCAGGATTTCTAAATTTCTTCAAATTACAAAATCCAATTTCCAATGACCCCTCACCCTTCCCCCCTCCCGAGACTGTGTCGTAATTCATTTCTTGTCACCCTGAACTCGTTTCAGGGTCTCGTAAGTGTTTGATTCCATTAGATGCTGAAACAAGTTCATGACATTTTTCACCATTTCCGCTATTGTGACACAGTCTCCCAGAGGAGAGGGATGGGGTGAATCAATTTTAGATTTCTCAAACCCTGCCTGCGGTAAGCAGGTTCTATCTGCTATCTGCTATCTGCCTAAACCTATATTGGGCCGCCCTGACCAAACCCATCGGTCCTGTCATCATCGTAT
>CAYGWV010000123.1:0-4541 GCA_964353925.1 uncultured Syntrophaceae bacterium
TCTACTCATCGATGTATTCATGGACTTAACCTCCCTCATGAGAACAGTCGAATTGGAAGTTTGCGGTCCGGCCGATATCATTATCCAAGCCTTCCGCCCGCTCCACGCGCCGTCCGGCCGGATTCGCGAATTCGACTGCGCCTCTGGCGGCGCGTAACTGCGATTAGCGCCAAAAGCGGCTCATCGCCGCGGTACGCACATACCACGTCAAAATGAGATGATAATAATGAGAACTTGGTTTTGGATGAGTCAAATATACGAAAAAGAGAGTTGTGTGTCAAGGAAAATCGACCAAAAAGTTATCTCAACTATGCGGTATCTTTATTAATAGGTTGTTCAAAAATGAGGGGGGCGTCGCGACGAATAAGGAGCGACTTCTTGCCACGCCTGCGTGCCGAAACATCTGCGCTTATGAGGCACCCCAAGTTCTCCACTCAAGGGGTTAGCTCGCAAGCAGACGAGGGCGGGCACTACGGCGTGCAGGCACGCCGCCGAGACGGTGAGGCGGCCGGATAACGCAGCAGATGGGCGTTTTTCAGCAGCCTAAAAGGTTGATCCGCCTGAGGCGGAAATGAGTGGAGCCTTTCGTCTTCCTCTCATTCCTATCTTCATCGTTTATACCATTGGTATCTATTTTGGCCATTTTGACCTTCCTTTTTTTTCTCAAGGATCGATTCTCCTCCTCACCCTATTTGGATTTTGGGTTTTTTTTCTCATAACAAAAAGGACCCGAATGGGTTCTTGGACGGCCTTCTCCATTTTTTTTCTTCTCGGAATTTTTTCCATTCAGCTTTATCTCCTTTCCCAACATCCCCCCTGGCACATCTCTCATTTTACCGGTTTGGAAAGAATCTCATTGGAGGGGATCATCGATCGCCCTCCTGAACGCTCCCGAGGAAGAACCCAATTACTCATCCGCTCAGAAAAGGTCGTTCTATCGAGCCGCCACATCCCCGTAGACGGCCTTCTCCTGATCTTCCTAAAAGAGGAAGACCCCTCGCTTCGAGTGGGAGATCGCCTTCGGCTTCGTTGTAGACTCTATCCCCCTCGCGGGTTTCATAATCCAGGTGGATTTTCCTATGAACGCCATCTTGCCTTTGACCGAATCTACACGATTGGATTCTTGTCCGAGGAGAGAGGGTGGGTGAAACTGGGGGAGGGATTTAAAAATCCCGTTACTCTCCAGGTAGAGAACTGGCGGGATCGCATCCGGGATTTTCTAAACCGAGAAGCCAAGCCCCCCAGTTCCGGTATCTTCAAAGCCTTTGTATTGGGTGAACAGGGTGATATTCCAGAAGAGATAAAGGAGTATTTTATTCTTACCGGGACCGCCCATCTTCTGGCCATTTCAGGAGATCAATTCGGAATTGTTGCGATCCTTTCTTTCTCTCTGCTCATCTGGATTTTAAAGCGTTCAGAATTTCTTCTTCTCTCCATTTCCGTTAGAAAGTGGGCGGCTGGCCTGACGATCCCCTGCATCGTCCTCTATGCGTTCATCGCAGGGGGAGGGATCTCCGTGATCCGAGCGGCCATCATGGTGATTACCTTCCTCTTTTCCATCTTGCTCAATCGGGAGAGAAACCTGCTCCACACACTCGCTCTGGCTGCCTTTCTCATCCTCATCTTCTCACCCCCTTCCCTTTTCGATGTTTCCTTCCAGCTCTCCTTCCTCGCTGTCCTTTCGATCCTCTACCTGGCGCCACGGTTCCTTCAAGAGTTTAAACAAGAGGAAATTTCCCTTCTTCTAAAAACCTCTTGGAAGAAAAATGTCCTGAAATATATGAGGCTTTCCTTTCTCGTCACTGGAGTGGCCATTTTAGGGACCGCGCCTTTTGTGGCCCTCCACTTCAACCGCTTCGCTCCCATTGGATTTATCACCAACCTCTTCATCATCCCCTGGGTGGGTTTCCTGATCGTCCCTTTGAGCCTCACCGCTTCTATTTTCTCTTTCTTCTTCATTCCCTTCGCTACCTTCCTGATCAATTTGAATGGTTTCATCACCCTGATTCTTCTCAGAGTATTGGCCTTCTTTGCCTCTTTGCCGTTTGCCTCGTTCTTTGTCTCGACCCCAACCGTTTTTGAAATTGTCCTTTTCTACTCTCTTCTCTTTCTGGTGGCCCATTTCCGAAAAGGAAAAAAGATCCGCTATCTCTTCGCAGGACTCTGCATTATTTTTGCCTGCGATCTGGCCTATTGGAACTTGAAGGATTCATTCCAGAAAGATCTGAAGTTAACTTTCATAGATGTGGGACACGGAGACTCCATCTTCATTGAATTCCCGAAGGGGAAAAAGATGCTGATCGATGGAGGAGGCCTTTACGAGGATCGTTTCGATATTGGGAAGAATGTCATTGCTCCCTTTCTCTGGAAGAAGAAGATACGAAGGATCGACACTCTTGTCCTCACCCATCCTGACCCGGACCATCTAAAGGGTTTAAATTTCATTGCCTCACAGTTTTCAATTGGCCAATTCTGGGATAACGGTTATCAGACGCAATCTGAGCCCTATCTTCAATTGAAGAAGATCCTTAGCGGGAAGAGAATCAAGATCCGATCCCTCAATGAAGAGACCTCTCCTCAAATCATCGATGGAGTCGAGGTTTCTGTCCTAAATCCCCCTGCACGGAATGCAACGCAAAGAAAAGTTGAACATCTTCGGGATCTGAACAATTCCTCCCTGGTGATAAAGCTTCGGTTCAGAAATGTTTCTGTCCTTCTGGCGGGTGATGTTGGAAAGGAAGCAGAGGAGTGGATGCTGAGGAAAGCATACCCTCTCAGGGCTGATATTTTAAAGATTCCCCATCACGGAAGTTCCTCCTCGAGTTCCCTTCCCTTTCTGGATAGAGTCAAGCCTACGTATGCCATTCTCAGCGTGGGCGAAAGGAATATAGCCAGACTTCCTCATCCGGACGTATTGAAGAGATACCTGCAATTGGGTTCAAGGATCTTAAAAACGGATCAACATGGGGCCATTACGGTAATTACGGATGGGGAAAATATTGAGGTGAAGACATTCCTCAAGGGTGAGTATTAAAAAGGGATTATCATTAGCACCAAATCCCAAGTGCCTGCCTCCGTCCCGTAAGGCAGGACTTCGCGCAGGCAGTCAAAATTACAAGCAGATTTCAATTACTAAATTCCAAACAAAATTGTTTTATTCAACTAATATTTACTTTAAGATTGCTCTGGAAGTTAATGATTTCTGATATGCACAAAAGAGGGGGGGCCAGTCCTGGCCCCCCCTTTTATCTTTGAAGGCTGAACAGAGATCTAACGGATTTCATCCCAATCGATACTCGTTTCCTCAGGTGGCAACGGTATTATAAAAACGGGTTTTCGAGTTCGATGCAAAACCTCCTGCGAGACACTCCCAAGAAACGCATGGGCCAAAAATCCCTTTCCGTGAGTTCCAAGGACGATGACATCGCAACCTTCTTCATTCGCAGCATTCAAGATTTCTTCCGGGGGATGACCTTGAACGAGAAGGAGGTTGGATACAAGTTCAACGCAGGGAGGACCAATTTGAGCCTCTGCTTTTTTACAAAATACCTGCAGTCGCTTTTTAATCTCTTGAACAATCTCCTCTCGGTGTTTTTGTTTCATTTCAGCCGTGATGCCCGAAAAGGTTTCTGCGTAAGGCGGGAGGGGTTCAATGACATGTAAGATGGCAATCTTTGCATCATGCCGTCTTGCCATATCGGTCGCAAATAAGAACGCGTAAGAGGAGTTTTTACTGAGATCGGTAGCATAAAGGATCTTCTTGACCTGTGGAATCATCTCCTTCCTCCTTCCCTTTTGATCCATATTCTTGTCAAAAGATGGCTCGGTTAACGACCTGTTTTGTTCTTTACCATTTTCGGTCACGATGACCGCCTGCCATCTCGTTTAAATTTAACAACTAAACTTATATAAAGTCAAATTCAAGATTCAGATAAACGCCTCCCTTTAATCTAACCTCTAAAGCTCAAGACATATCCTATTCGGGGAGCCCAAGCCCAGTCCAAGTTTACTCTGGGATACCCCCTTATCAATTCACCGCCCCGTGCTTATGCCACACTGGGGGACGGCCCGTAGGGAAGCAACCAAATGATTCAGTGATCTTCGAGGCGATCTCTCCAGAGAGTGTCCTCCTGCAATATGCTTTCTCCTCGCCCAATATAATAATGAACAGCGGCAGGGGTAATCTGCGACGCCTCTGATCATTGTCCTCCTCTGGCTCCTAATTTCCGTCCAGCCAAATAACAGACCACTGACCGGACCCTGGCAATCGCTCCCCTTCGCCCCCCCCGTCAACTCCTCTCACACCAGCACCAACTGCATTGACAATCCACTTAGCTAACGATATGTTAGGATCAAGAAGGGTTCAAAAAATCAAGGATTCAACGGGTCAGATGAAATAAACTAGTGTAGTGTCTCAGTAACGGCTTTACAATAGGTGTCATTCCGGGCTTGACCCGGAATCCAGTCCTTTAAGCTGGATTCCCGTTTTCACGGGAATGACGGCTTACGGACTATTGTAAAGTTTTGTTAGATACACAACA
>CAYGWV010000124.1:0-16052 GCA_964353925.1 uncultured Syntrophaceae bacterium
AGAATTTGTAGCAATAAGGGATTTGATGCATTCGGTAAGCCATCTCTTGCCCCCTGGCCACTTCAAAAAAGGTTTGATCGGTGCGCTCTGTCCAGGCTTCTGATTGGTCTGGATGTGCTCTGGATTTTGCTTCTTGGGAAGTACCCCGTTGGACAAAAGCATCCTGTTTTCAGATATATCTTTGATGTGCAGTCTATCCATCTGGATTAAGATTTATTATCCGCAATCTGAGTAGCCGCAGAGGCATTTGGCACAGCCTTCTTCGAAGTGAAGGGAGCCCCCGCACTCGGGGCATGCCCCCTTGAAAAAGGGGGAACCAGATTCATTCTGACTGGCTGGTTTGGCAGCAAGAGAGAGGCCAAATGCTTCTTTTTCAAGCCTGGTTAGGGTTTTACCGGTGGGCGTGTTGGAAGCCGTAGCTCCAATTCTTTTGTTCTCTATATGCCATTCTATTGATTTGGCAATGGCATCTGCACAAGAGAGCACCTTTCCCGCTTGATGCCAGACAGGTATATGGCAACTTATTCCTTTCAACTGTTTAACCACGTCCTCTGGTTCAACTCCTGATCGAAAGGCCAGGGAAACCAGGCGCCCGATCGCCTCGGATTGTGAGGCCACACAGCCACCCGCCTTTCCGATTTGATTGAAGATTTCAAAAAGTTTTCCCTCGCCATCTTCATTCACCGTTACATAGAGGTTTCCGCACCCAGTCCGAATCTTCCGCGTAGAACCATGGATTGCGTCCTCGCGAGCCTTTGGCTTCTTTTCGATGGTTTGCGATTCTTCTTCTTTTTTCTTTCGATCCGTATTGAGTGGGACTACGCCTTTATAGAGAACCTGTTCTGTCCGACTCCCATCGCGATAGATGGTTACTCCCTTGCAGCCCAATTCGTAAGCCAATAGATAAACCTTGGCTACATCATCACCTGTAGCATGATGGGGAAAATTAACTGTTTTTGAGACCGCATTATCTGTATATTTCTGAAAAACCGCCTGCATGCGTATATGATCCTCGGGAGAAATATCATGAGCCGTGATAAAGAGTTCTCTGACTCTTTCTGGGACTTCCTGAAGATCTTGGGTACTGCCTTTTTGAGCAATTTTTTTCATGAGGTCTTCAGAATAGAAACCCTCCTGCCTGGCTGCTGTTTCGAAAAAACGATTAACCTCCAGGAGTTGCTTGCCATCCAGGACATGCCGTGTAAAAGCCAACGCAAAAATGGGTTCGATCCCTGATGAGGCCCCTGCGATGATTGAGATGGTTCCTGTTGGGGCAATAGTAGTGACAGTGGCATTTCGCATTGCATCCCAATGGTTTTTCAAAATGCTACCGCTGAAATTGGGAAAAGATCCTCTTTTCAAAGCCAATTCTCTCGAGGCCTTTCTTCCAATCTCTTGGATAAGTGCCATTATCTTCTCCCCGATGTTCAAGGCCTCGGGGGAGTTATATGGAATTCCCAATTGGATAAGGAGGTCGGCAAAACCCATCACTCCCAGGCCGATCTTCCTGTTCGCTTTGGTCATGGCATCAATCTGGGGAAGGGTGTAACAATTCATATCGATTACATTGTCCATAAAATGGACTGCTTTTGCTGTCACAGAGGCTAGCCTTTCCCAATGGATGGCCCCATCCTTTTTCATATTGGAGAGGTTGATTGAACCGAGGTTGCAAGACTCATAAGGCATCAGTGGCTGCTCACCACAAGGGTTGGTGCTTTCAATTTCTCCAAGTTGCGGTGTGGGGTTATCTCGATTGATCCGGTCGATGAAGATAATGCCCGGATCCCCATTCTTCCATGCGTAATAGATAATCTTATCAAAGACCTCACGGGCATTAAGCCTTCGAACAATCTCCTTTGTCCTCGGATTCCGGAGAGGATACTCAATGCTCTTGGTCACTGCTTCCATAAATTCGTCAGTCGCCGCCACAGAAATATTGAAATTATTGAAAAGATTGTCTCCCTCTTTGCATTGCACGAAATCAAGGATATCGGGATGGTCCACCCGAAGAATACCCATATTTGCCCCTCTTCGAGTTCCTCCTTGTTTCACAGTCTCTGTTGCTGCATTGAAAACTCCCATAAAAGAGACCGGTCCGCTGGAGACTCCCTTGGTAGAGCCAACCACGTCATTTTTTGGACGGAGTCTTGAAAAGGAAAAACCTGTTCCTCCACCGCTTTTCTGGATTAGAGCCATCTGTTTAACGGCATCGAAGATCTCCTCCATTGAATCCCCAACAGGAAGAACAAAACAAGCTGAGAGTTGTTGGAGATCTCTTCCCGCATTCATTAATGTAGGTGAATTGGGCATGAAGTCTAACGATGCCATCAGGGAGTAAAATGCCTCCTCTGTCTCAATGATATTGGATTGGGGATCATAATTAAGATCGGCCTGAGCGATATTTCGTGCCACCCGGCGAAAAAGCTCCTTGGGCGTCTCAGTCACCTTTCCTTGGGTATCCTTTTTGAGGTACCGTTTTTCAAGCACTGTCATAGCATTCTGAGTGATATGAGCCAACTCCATTTTTCCGCTCCTTTATTATCATTGAAAAGAGAAATGCAACACTATCTGCAATCCTTACGGATAATTTGAAAACTTTCGGAAAATCTCTTCAAAGATATATATCAACATCTACATTATTCACCTATTTCCAAGGCTAGTCCGTCTTCCTTTTCTTTCATGAATTCATGGTTCCGATACCGATTCTGTAACTCCCCGATCTTCCCTTTATTCCAGCTGGAGATCTTAGTAAAATAGCCGGTAATCCGTGTAATGCCATCGACATCCTCAGATCCACAGTAAGCACATGAGGATCGAAGCCCCCGGTTCGTCCGATGGCAGCTGTTGCAGGTGGTGAACTCCGGAGAGAAAGCGATCTGGTCGTTTTGAGTCAATTGAAAAGTTTTAATTACAAAATTGGCTAGAGATGCCTTCGAAGGCCTTGCCTCGCCCAGCCAAATGTGCGTCAGCGCGCCCGCCTCGATCAGAGGATGAAAGAGACCCTCTTGCCTCACTCGTTCAATGGGATTGAGGACCGCAGCATTGTTCAAGTGGGAGGAGTTCGTATAATAGACTTCTCCTTTGGAGATATCCCCTTTAACAATGTGTCCCGATTTGGGCGAGTGATATTTAAGGTCTAGTTTTGCAAATCGGTAGGCCGTGGATTCCGCGGGTGTCTGCTCCAGCACAAAACGCATCCCATAGCGCTGGCTGAACTTGTCTACCAGTAATTTCATGTGGGCAATCACCTTGAGACCGAATTTAAAGGCCTGCTTGGATTCATGCATCTCCCGCCCGGTATGAATTTGAACCAGTTCATTCAGTCCCACCATACCGATCAAAAAACTGGAACGGTGCATCCTCAAATAAGGAGAGCCATCCCGGTCCATGGCCAGCAACGCCAGCGGACCCTTTTCCCCTAAAGAAAGAAGTTTTTCAATGAAGCGTTTCTTTTCCAGATGGGCCTTCACTGCCATCTCAACAAACTCAGCGATTTTAGAAAAGAGCTTGGCGTCTTCCCCTTTGGCCAGGTAAGCGATTCTTGGAAGATTGAGTGTCACGTTCTGGAGGGCACAGTATCGCATCTTCCAGGGTTGTTTGGCGTCTTCGAGGTCTGTTTGATCCAATTTAAAACTGAGGCGGCAGCACTCGGAGATTTTGGCTGTCTCGCCACGATCGAAGACGAAGGTGGTATTCCCTTTCTCAGAGGCGACCTCACAGATGTGGTCAAGAAAATCTGCATGACCAGGGGTTTGAAAGAATTTCTCCGTAATATGAACCAGCGGTTTTGGAAAGAAGAAGGGCCTCCCAGATCCGTCTCCTTCTTGATAGACATCGAAGAGCGCCTTGGCAAAACGTTGGGATTCGTTCAAATAGTCACTATAGGTCTTTCCTGTAAATTCTCCACCCGGTCCGATGGCAGGGACATTTTCAAAATGTTTGGGGATCTCCCAATAAAGATTGAGGTCGGTGAAGATCGCCTGCCCACCTCTGGCAACCGCTTGTTGGGAGAACTCGAAGATCATCATCTGGGCCAGTTGTTCCAGTTCTCGGTCCGACATCCCCGCCAGATAAGGTGCAAAAAAGAGATTGATGGAATCCCAGCCAATCACCCCGGCAAAATGGTTCTTAAGGGCCGCAGTAAATCTAACCATGTGGGCGAGCAACACCTCCGGATGTTTGGCAGGCTTGGCCATCGCGATTAAGTTAGGAAGGTTCAAGCCGAAGCGTTTGACGTATTCGAGAGATTGACCGCAACAGTAAGGCCGGTCAACAGAGCCGAGACTATGGAGATGGATATCCCCACGCATATGGGCATCGGCGATGTCCTGCGAGAAGACACTGAGCAGAGCATATTCCTTCTTGATTCTCTCGACTAAGGTAAGGTTGGTGGCTTCAGGGCCGTGAGGAACATTGGCATTCTCTTTATTGGGATGGAGGATAAGCTGATCGACATCGTAAAGAGGCATTCCCAATCGAGCATGCATCTTGCGGGCTTGCTCCAGTCCCCTTTCGATCAGCTTCGTGTCCACGAGTTCACGGATGAGAGGGGCGGTGATCAATTTGATCTTGGAAGTGGCAATTAAATCTTCCACCTCCCGAGCGATCTCCTTCGCTGTTTCGAAATCCACATACGTCTCACGCATGAGGGCGTCAACGATTCTCTGCCGATCCCAGCCCAACATCGCTTCGTCCGAAGTACGGACGAAGAGAGCCATATCCGTGGTTTCCACTTCTTTTTTGAACTCTTGATGATTCTCTTTCATCTCGATTACGGTTGCCATTTGATCTCACCTTTTATTTTAGGGTAAATGGGTAAAAAGATGTTCAGAAGGGCTATATTTAGTGCTACCAAAGATGTTTACAACAATATATTGTGGCTTGTCAAGGGAAAACTTGACTTGTGAAAAAAAATATTTGTCTCGATTTCTTCACGGTTTTGGCTCCGAACTCCGGACTCCTTACCCCTTGCTTTTTTTTCTTTATTATTAGAGGACGGAGTCTTTTGGAATGGTCTCAGAGGCGTTCCGAGGAGGCGCTTGATGATCCCCCAGGTGCTTTCTTCCACAATTTTAAACGGGATGGCCTCAATCTTTGGATCATCCAGGTTTCCTTTCACCTGATAGAAATAAGAGATGAAACCCTTGTCCTCGCCCGTGAGAATATAGCCCGCAATGGGGACGCTGCTTAATATCGTATCAATCGTCACCAAAGGATGAACCCCTACCCTCACATCAATCAAGTTTTTCCCGAGGTCGATCTTCCCAAGAAGAGTGATTCTCATGGCGTCGCTATCCACCAGAAAATCGTCCGTGGTGGCCACCCCGTCCTTCACGTAAAAATTTCCCAGGATCTGACGATAAGGAAGCCCTTTGGTTGCCAAATCCGGGAGCCTTCCCTTGAGCAACTGGGAGACGTTCAGGATAGAAAAGATCTTGGAAAGGATGTTAAATCTTTCGATCACACCATTCTCCATCTCAAACCTCAACCCTCCGTTGAGCGATTCCTTCATTCTTTGGAAATTCTCCCCTTCTCCTCTCAACTCCACTTTATCGATGTGAACTCTTCCGGTGATCATCACCCTTTCCTCCTCCCCTATTTGGAAGAGGGTTCGGATGAAGGCCTTGGCCTCCATATTAGAGAAACGGGGCTTGATCTCAATTCTGATTCCCTTTTCCGTCGGTTTTATCCATCCCTGACCCCAGAAGTCCCCTCCATCTCCTTTGAATTGAAAGGGATGGATGAACAATGTTCCATCGATGGTCTTCATCTCTGCCTTCAGGTCTTGCCAACGAAGGCTCCGGTATTTCCCCTGATCGATCTTTATCTTACCTTCGATCGACCAATTCGAAAGCCCATCCCTTATCTTCTCAAAAGAAATGGGGGCAGTTCCTTCTTTTTTTGGAAAGAGCGAGTCGAGGTCCAGTTGTGGAGATGAGATCTGAAAGGAGAGCCTCCCAGATTCCGGCAAGCCCGAGCCTTTTCCGACTTTTTGGGAGGAGACGGACGAAGAAGGCGCCCTCTGGAAGAGGGTACCGGAAACAGCGACAGGAGAGTCTCCCACCTTTCCTTTCAACTCATCGAATCGAATTTGCTCAGGGGTGATCAAAAAGAACCCCTCAAAATGGGAGAAAGGAACAGGTATCTCTCGATGTCGAAGATGAATCCCTTTCAATCGTACCTCACCTTCTTTTAAGGCGCCGATCCAGTTCTCCATCTTTCCCAGCCATTTCAGGCGAACCTCTGCCCCTCCGTTGAGTTCTTGAATCCCTTCCACCTTTGATCGGATCTGATCGGGAAAGAGGGGCGACTTGACGAGTGAAAACAGTTGCCTTAAGTCAATCGACCCCCATGTGGATAGGCTCACATTTCCCTCTCGAATCCATCCGTCCAATGTCAGGGATGAGTTGCCCGATTGGATCTTGGTCTTTGAAAAACCTATTCCCGAGTTGGAAAACGAAACCTCTCCCTCTTTCAAGACGAGGGGGATAGGATTCCCTTTTTGAAGGAGTGAAACTTCTCTTGGAAAAAATTCCCCTTCATAAGAAAAAAAGGCAGTTCCAGGGATGGTTTTCCCTTTGAATGAGAATTGACTTATTCCTGAAAGGGCTTCGAAGCCATCTGTTTTCGACCGCACTTCTTCGGGGAGGAGAGGCGTTTGAAAAAGGGAAAAAAGATTTTTTAGATCCATTCTTCCGTCGGCCTTGATCTCGAAAGAGGGATCCTTCTCTCCGTGTTTCCAGTGGCCGTTCGTCATCAGAGTGGAATGACCAAACTCCACCTTTGCCTCTGACCATTTGAGATCGTGGTGGGAAAGCTCTAATCGTCCCTCTCCGATTTGGACCGGGAATGGGATTTGGGGATGCGTGAATCGGGCTTTTGAAAGATTGTAGATCCCGCGGTGTTGGAAACGGATGGGGGGGGTCAGGATCCCCTTGGCAGAGAGGGAATAGTGTGCCTCTCCCGAAAGGATATGGATGGAGGAAAGGGTTCGGCTGAATTCTACAGGGACCCCTTCGGTTTTTGAGAGACCGGGAAGATCCATCAAATCAAGTTTGCCCTGACACTCGAGTTGAAGTGTCGGGATGTGAAGAAGCTCATAAAAGGCGCCGTTGACTTTCTCCAGGGTCGTATGAAAGATTCTTCCTTTGACCTCTTTCAGATAGAGGTGACCTTTTTGAAAGAGAAGCTGGCCTTGGAGATGCTCAAGAGGTGGAAAGTCCCAGGGAAGTTTCAACTGGGCCCCGTCGAGCTTCGCCTCAATGGAAAGGACATGGGCATTCGCAGGCTGATCGCAGTGATCAATCTCCGGCATCTTCCCCGAAAGCTTGACAGAGACCGCTTGGAATGAGCCCTTTCCTTCCGACCGAAAAAGCCGATCCGAGACGGCCGGAGCGATAATCCGGAAGGGGATGAATTTCTTTCCTTCTGCGATATCGAAGGGGCGGGTGGATGCTTCGGCTTCCATTCCCATCTCTTCGGACCCGATATCATAAATCCTCCCCTTGGCCTTGATCCAAACCTCCGGCAATTCAATAAAGAACCGGGGAACCTTGAAATTCTTCGTATCGTACTCAGCTTCGAAGTCGAGGTTCAGCCACTTCGGCTCCAGAATGAATGAAAACACCCGAGGATAGTCAAAAAGGACATCTTTCATCGTGATTTTTACAGAAGCTTTGAAGGGCCCACGGAAGTCCCCTCGATAGTGCGCATGGAGGTCGAGGATCCCTGAAATCTTTTTCATGGGGAGGACCGTTTCGAGGTAAGGCCAGAAATGAAGCGTTTCAACCCCTTTCATCTTCACCTCCGCCTCTATTCTTCCTTTTGAAAAATCCAGGGCTTCAGGAATATCTTGAATGGTTCCATGGATGGAAAACGGGCCTTCTTTCTTGGAATGAATAATCTTCCCATTGATTCGAAAAGGAAAGGTTTTACCATAGGAGACCTTCGAGAGTTCAAGATTGAAAGACCGTATCTCTGTTTTCAAAGGTGAATCGCCCAGGCTCTCATCTGAGAGAAAGATCTCTCCACCCCTAATGGTTAAGGAGCACCCCACGAGAGAGGAAAGTGCCTCCAGGATCTTCTCCTGTGTTTCCTTTCGTTTTGCGCCCGTCAAAGGACCTTCGGAGAAAATATTGAACTGGCTATTTCTATCCCTGAGGATATGGAGCGTGGGCCGATCAACGACAATTCGTCTCCATTTGATTTCTCTTTTGAGGAGAGGGAGAAGCTTAACCTTTAAGATCAGCCTCTTGGACTGAAGAAGATCGAAGGCCAGAGAGCGATCCCTGACTTGGAAGTCCTCAAAGGCCATTCCCACACCGCCCCATAAATCTATTTTCGCCTTCCCGATGGAGACTTCCCTGTCCAGAGCGGTCGTCAAGGACTTCTGAAGGAGGTTCCGATAAAGATTAGGGTCGAGGAGATAACGGGTCAATAAAAGGATGAAGGCTCCGACGACCACGATCGGAATCAATATCCAGAGAATGAACCACTTTCTGCGATGACGCATCCTTCTTTTTGAACCTCAGATTTCAAACTTCGCTTAAAAGTTCGGGGGTATGAGTTCGCCTGCCTTCGCCCCGCAAAGCGGGGCTACGCGCAGGCAGGTAGTCCGGAGTATTTATTTTCTTATCTCCGAACTCTGAACTCCGAACTAATGTGGTGCCTCAATAACGGCTTTACAATAATCTGAGATCTGTCATTCCCGCGAAAGCGGGAATCCAGATTGAAAAGGCTGGATTCCCCCGTATCAAGTACGGGGCAGGCTTATCAAGTCCGGAATGACAAAATGTGTAACGTCATTTCTGAGACAGTACATTAGGAATTCTTGATAGCATGGGCCAATGTGAGTACGTCCACCCTTTCGGCTCCCCCTCTCACCAACACCTTTGAGCACTCATTCACCGTCGCTCCAGTTGTGTAAACATCATCAACGAGGAGAACCGACTTGCCCGATAGTTCTTCTTTCTCGATGACATGGAAAGCCCCTCTTAACCCCTTTTCCCTTTCCACCCCGCTGAGATTCACTTGCGGAAGGGTGGGTTTCTTTTTCTTGAGGATTGTTTTGAAGTAAGGAATGCCTGTCCGACGGCTTAACTCCTTCGCGAGGAGGAGAGCCTGATTGAATCCTCTTTCCCTCAATCGCTGGGGATGGAGTGGGACAGGAATCAGAAGATCGACAGAGTTAAGTTCCCCATAACGGTTCAACCCTTCTGCCATCCAATCCGCAAAAAAAGGGGTGAGATGAGTTTTCCCTTCATATTTCCAACGATGGATTGCTGCCTGGAGAGACCCTTCGAAAGCCCCCAAAGCCCTTGCCGTTGTAAAATATTTTCTGTGGATCACACAAGCACCGCAAGGATGGTTTTCGATCTCTCCAGAGATAAAGGGAGCTCCGCAAATGGAACAAAAGGGAGGTTTGATCCAGCGAATCTCCGAGAGACAATTTGAGCAGAATCCTTGTTGACCTTCCTCTAAAAATTTTCCGCAACAGGGGCACTGCGGGGGAAGAACAAACTGGAACGTTGCGGACCGAAGTTCCATGACTGACTCCAGTGGATGCCTGCCTACGCCTACCGGCGGGCAGGGCAGGAATAACAAACATCATGGCCGGATGGACGGTAGAAAATTAAAATGGGAGGTTTAGCCTTTCAGGAAAAGAAGGGGAAAGGGAGGAGATCGCTTTCTCGGCTTCCTTAATCGTATAGGTGCTCCACTGATGACATTGAGGGCAGTAGGCAATCCATTCTTTGGATTCCCTTTCGCAGGTGGCGCAAAAGAACGAAAGGTGGGACGTCCCACTCAATTCAAAAGTCTTCTCAAATTCTTGGGCGGCACGACCAAAGTCTTTTTTGTGGAGGTAGATTTCTGCGAGAAGCCTGTGAAGGGCTGGCAAATCCTTTACCCTTAAACTGATGTCGTTGATCTCCTCAAGAGCTTCATCCAGCATTTCCAGTCTCAAACAGAGCTTTGCATAAAAGAAGGCAAGCACCCAATTTTCGGGGTCGTACCGAAGGGCCCTTTGATAGATGCGGAAGAGGGTACTCGGATCTTCTCGGCTGAGATAAAGTTCCTCCAAACGAAGAACGAAGACAATGGATTTGAATCGGGTGAAGCTCTTTCCCCAGACATTCCCGGCGGTGGTCCATCTTCCCATTTGGAGGTAGATATCGCCGAGCAGTACAAATCCGGGCTGAAAGGTCTTCCGTTCTCGAATAATCTCTTTGGCTTCTTTCAGAGCATTGTCCAGATTTCGCTCCCCCCCACGGCTCAAAAGATCTCTGGCACGCTCATATTTCAATCCCAAATAGAAAAGGGTCTCCTCCTCCTCCGCCTGTTTTCCCTTGATGAACTTGAGAATGGACCTTTGGATTTGGATCGCCTCCTCCCATCTTCTGCTGTCCAGATAGATCTGCCTCAAACCTTTCTGCGCGTGGAGATTCGTCTCATCCAAACCGATGGCGCGGTTCAGGGTCCGGATGGCTTCATCGAACCGCTTCATGCGCTGGTACACCTCTGCCTGACGGAGGAGAATCTCTATATTCCTCATATCGATCAACTCCGCCCTTCCCAACCAATGGAGAGCATCTTGTTCGTTGCCCTCTTGGAGGGCAATCTCCGAAAGCCGGAGATAGAGATCGATCTGGGTGGGGTCTCTCTTTAATACCTCCATGAAGTGGGTTTTGGCCTTGGCCAGATCCCCTCGAAGGAAAACATCCATCCCCTTACTCAATTCCTCTTTGAGAGATTCTTCCTTCTTTTTTTGGCGAGATTTCTGATAACCTTCGATGGCCCGTTTGGCATCCCGCGCCAAGAAGCCAATGAAGATCAACATGGCTCCCAATACAAAAGAGGAGATCATGAGGGTGGAGAGATTCGTAGAAATGGTTTTCCCGAAAAAGTGGAATTCCTCCACACCCATAGGATTATCGAACGAAAGCCAGAGAAAGAAACCCATCACGACAAAAAGAAAGCTCAATAAAATTTTCGCTAACATTTTTCTATAACTTTCCTTTTTCCAGTTGGGTTAAGCAAGGGACACAATACTTCGCCACCAGTCGAACCTCGAGTCGTTTTAAGCTGATCGGACCTCCACATTCCTCGCAGACCCCGTAGGACCCATTCTCAATACGATCCAGAGATTCATCTACCTCTCTGAGCCTCGTTCGCTCATTCTCATTTAAGCTGAGCAAGACTTGTTTGTTATAAATATTGGCCGCCTCATCCCCGATGTCCTGAGTACCATCTTGCCCCATTTCCTTCGAAGATTCAACGATCTGTTTGACCTCGCCGACGATCTGCTCCCGCTCCTTGAGAAGAATTTTCTTAAATTTCGCGATCGTTCTTTTATCCAGTTTATCCGTTTCCTTTTTCTGGTCCACTTGTTCCTTTTTCTGATCCGCTTGTTCCTTTTTCTGACCCGCTTGTTCCCTTTTCTGATCCGCTTTGGATTTAACCTTTCTTTTAACCAATATTCCCTCCTTTTTCGAGATCAATTCGGGGGGCATCGATCCAAAGCCCTTCCAAATCGTAAAACATTCTCACAGGTTCCAGAAAGATATGGACGACCACATCCGCGTAATCCATCAAAACCCATCTTCCCCCGGCCATTCCCTCCTGACCCAGGGGCCGAATCCCTTTTTTCTTGAGAGCCTCCTCAATCCCCTGGGCAATGGCCTGGACCTGGCGGTCAGATTTCCCGCTGCAGAGGAGAAAATAATCGGTAAACGAAGTCGTCCCTTTCAACTCAAGAAGAACCGGGTCTAAGGCTTTCTTTTCAAGTGCCGCCTTCAAGCAGAGCAGGGATTTCGTTTTCGAATCGGTGACCATATCCTCCTAAAGCATATTTTCAAAATCAGCATTATACCAGAAAAAATTTAGATGACAAATAAAAAATGATAAAAAAATACATTTTTTAAGTCAAGGGCTCTTTCGATATAGCCCATGTTCTTGAATATAAGCCTCCACCTCGGCGGGGATCAGATACCTGACCGTCCCCCCTTTTTCAATCAACTCTCTGACTTTCGTAGAAGAGATATCGAGAAACGAGATTTCCTTAAAATGCACCCGGTGGCCGGAGACGTGGATCCAGGCTCTCTCGCCAGCGTCATATCGAAAGTCTGGGGTGAGGCTCTCCGGGAAGGGTGAGGACGAGATGTTTTTTTGAGACCCCGGCCGCGCCATGACGGCAAAGTGACAGAGAGAAAAGAGATTCCGAAAATCCTTCCATGTCTCGACCTCTAAAAAGGCATCCCCGCCCAGGATGAAGAAAAAAGTGTCCTGATGTCTCTCTCGAAAAAATCGGACGGTGTCGATGGAGAAGGATTTTCCAGGCCTTGAAATTTCCAGGTCACTGGCAGAAAAATGAGGATTGTTGGAAGTAGCCAGCTTCACCATTTCCAGCCGGTGTTTCGCCTCGATGACTTTTTCTGTGACCTTGTGGGGCGGAATGGAGGAAGGGACAAAGACGACCTCCTCGAGTTGGAATGCCTGCCACATCTCTTCCGCACCCCGGAGGTGGCCAAGATGAACGGGGTTGAAAGTTCCCCCAAATAACCCAACCCTTCTCCCTGATGCTCCAGATTTTTTTTCTATCTCTGCCTCCCTCTTATCGCCGAGTATGTGGCTTCACGCTCCTGGAATGATGGAATAATAGAATGATGAGTTCGTAGAAATAAGGAGATGATACGATCTTCTCTCTCTTGTTTTCCAATATTCCAGTATTCCAACATTCCATTGGGTTACTTTCATTCTCGGACTTGTCCTTCTCCATAAACGATAAATTTAGTGGTCGTCAATTCCTCCAACCCCATGGGGCCAAAGGCATGGAGTTTGGAGGTGCTGATACCGATCTCTGCGCCCAGGCCCAACTCGAACCCATCATTGAATCGGGTTGAGGCATTGACCAGGACGCAGGAGGAGTTGACTTCTTTTAAAAACCTCTGGGCATTCTGATAATCTGAGGTGAGGATGGCTTCCGTGTGGAACGAGCCGTACCTGGCAATGTGCTCGACGGCTTCTTCGATTCCCTTCACCACCTTCACGGAGAGAATCAGGTCCAAATATTCTTGAAACCAATCTTCTTCCAATGCCTTCTTGACATGAGAAAGAATTTTTTTTGTCTGAGGGCATCCCCTCAGTTCCACTCCTTCTTTCTGGAGGACCTTTGCCACCTTTGGAAGGAATCGACCGGCCACCTCTTCATGAACTAACAGGGTTTCCACGGCATTGCACACCCCCGGTCTCTGGACTTTCGCATTGAGGCAGACCCGGGTGGCCATCTCCAGATCAGCCGTCTCATCCACAAAAATATGGCAGACCCCTTTATAATGTTTGATGACAGGAATCTTTGAATGAGTGGTTACGAATCGAATGAGCTCTTCTCCTCCCCTGGGGATGATCAGATCGATTTCATCCTTCAGCTGGAGCATCTCCCGGATAGCTTCCCTCTCCGTATGAGGGAAGACCTGGATCGCGCCCTGGGGGAGTCCCCCCCTGATCAGGACCTTTCGGAGGATTTGTCCAATCGCTTGATTCGAATGGAAGGCTTCTGACCCTCCCCTTAGAATGACACTGTTGCCCGATTTGAAGCAGAGGCCTGAAGCATCGGCCGTGACGTTGGGCCTCGACTCATAAATGATCCCAATGACACCGATAGGAATCCTCATCCTTCCCACCATCAAGCCATTGGGCCTTTTCCACATCTTGATGACTTCGCCCACCGGATCCGGAAGACGAGCCACTTCCCGAAGCCCCTCCGCCATCCCGTGGATCACCGGAGGAGTCAATCTCAAGCGGTCGATCAATGACGAAGAAAGACGGCTCTTTTCGGCCGAGGCAAGGTCCTTTCGATTTTCTTTGATCAGATGCCCTTGATTTCGCTCCAGATCCTCTGCCATTTCGAGCAAGGCCTTGTTTTTCACGGCGGTGGAAAGTGGGGCCAGTTGACGGGAGGCCACCTTGGCCTTTCCGGCCATCTCTCTCACCTCTGCCCTGAAATCCGCTTTCTTATTCATAAAACGACCAGGTCATCCCGATGAATCACTTCATCCGAATATTTGTAGCCCAGGGTCGATTCGATCTGGTTGCTTCGAAGGCCTTTGATTTTTTCAAGTTCCGTAGCCCTGTAGTTGACCAGCCCCCTGGCGAACTCTTTTCCACGGGGTCCCAGACAGGTGACCAAATCCCCACGATCGAAACTCCCCCTGATTTTGACCACACCCGATGGGAGCAGACTCTTTCCTTTCTGGACGATGGCCTTCTTCGCTCCCTCGTCCACGATGACGTCGCCTTTCGGTTTCGGGATGAAGGCAATCCAATGTTTCCGGCTGCTCAAGGCTTCCCCTTTCGGAAGAATCAGCGTCCCGATCTCTTTTCCCTTTAAGATCTGATGGAGGACCCCCTCCTTGGTTCCCCGTGCCACCACGGTGGGAATCCCGAAGTGGGATGCCTTCTTGGCAGCTTGGATCTTACTGATCATTCCTCCCACGCTCATCTCGCTTTTCGTCTCCCCGACGATCTCCTCCATATCCGCATTGATTTCTTCCACCAGAGGGATACATCGGGCATGGGGATTCACCCTCGGGTCTGAATCGCAAAGACCATCGATGTCCGTCAGAATAATGAGAAGATCCGCCCCGATCAGGTTGGTGATCAGAGCAGAAAGGTTGTCATTATCGCCAAATTTGATCTCGTCCACCACCACGGTATCATTTTCGTTGATGATCGGGATGATCCCGAGTTCGAGCAGCGCCAGTAGGGTATTGCGGGCATTGAGGAATCTCCGTCGGTGGCTCAGATCGTCACGGGTCAGAAGAACCTGTGCCACCATCTGCTGATAGCGGGAGAAATAACTTTCATAGATGTTCATCAACCGGGTTTGACCCACGGCTGCCGTCGCCTGTTTCTGCGTGATGGCCTGAGGACGAGTCTTATAACCCAGCTTCTCCATCCCGGCTGCGATGGCGCCGGAGGAGACCAGGACAATCTCATAACCTTGGCGCTTCAGATCCGAAATCTCTTTGGACAAGCGGGAGAAAACCTCGTACTGGAGCCCTTTCTCGACAGAGGCCAGAATACTGGAGCCCACCTTCACGACGATGCGTCTCCTCTTTCCCAGTATCTTTCTACGAATATCCTTGCTGTCCATTGCCCTGGTCCGTAATGGATTCGAATGTCCGAGACACGGCTTCCATCAACTCTTCCACCCCTTCTCCTGTTTGGCCCGAGATTAAATAAAGCGGATGTCCCATCTTCTCAAATTGACTTTCAATATTCCCTGCCCTTTCCCGCACCGATGGAAGATCGATCTTGTTGAGGGCAACGAGCTGTTTTTTTTTCTGAAGCACAGGGTCGTAAGCCCTCAATTCATCGCCCAGAGCATGGAAATCTTTGGCCGCGTCGCGAGAGGGTCCTTCCGAGATATCCAAGAGATGAATGAGAAGGCGTGTGCGCTCCACATGCCGGAGAAAGGTCAGCCCGAGCCCGGCTCCTTTTGAGGCGCCTTCGATCAATCCTGGAATGTCCGCGACCACAAAGGACCGATGATCTTCCCGGCTCACCACGCCCAGGTTGGGAATAAGGGTGGTGAAGGGATAATCTGCGATCTTCGGCCTGGCAGATGAGATTCTGGAAAGAAGAGTTGATTTTCCGACATTCGGATAGCCGATGAGTCCCACATCGGCAAGGAGCTTCAGTTCGAGTCGAAGAGAACGCTCCAGTCCTTTCTCGCCCTTTTCGGCCCGGCGGGGAGCACGCAGCGTTGACGTGGCAAACCGGGCATTTCCCCGACCCCCCCGACCTCCTTCCGCCGCCACAAATCGTTGGCCATCGAAGAGAAGGTCCTGGAGCACTTCTTCTGTTTGATCATCTCGAACAAGGGTGCCGGCCGGAACTCGAATGATGAGATCCTCTCCACTCTTTCCGGTTTGATCTTTTCCTTTACCGTGACTTCCCTTGGGGGCACGAAGTTGTCTTGGGTAGGTTAAATCGAGAAGGGTGGTCAGTTGACCGTCGGCCTGAAGGATCACATCCCCGCCTTTTCCTCCATC
>CAYGWV010000125.1:0-14402 GCA_964353925.1 uncultured Syntrophaceae bacterium
AACGTGGATGGAGATGAACCCCCATACCGCAAAGGAACTGGGGATTTCAGACAGGGATTGGGTCTGGGTAGAATCGAATTTTGGAAAAATTAAAGTTAAGGCTAAATTATACCAAGGGGCAATGCCCCATGTTGTGAACATTCCTTTTGGGATGGGTCACACTTCCGGAGGTCGCTGGACCCAAGGGTTGGGGGCAAACCCTTATCAACTTCTGGGGGATGATTTGGATCCATTAACCGGCAACCCGGCGGACCGATCTGTCCGAGTCAAGATTTATAAAGCATAGAAAGAGAATTTAAAATTGCAAATCCAAAATTCCAAATCCCAAATAAGTTCCAATCACCAAATTCGAATGACCGAAACGATTTTGTTTCGAATTTGGAGATTGGGACATTTGAGTTTATTTGGTATTTGGTTCTTGTGATTTGGCGCTTATTTCGAATAGTCGGCAAATATGCCGATAATCCTTTTTCAATAATAGGAATCGAGGAGGAGACACAACTTGCATCGTTGGGGGATGGTCATCGATTTGGATAAATGCTCTGGATGTCAGGCCTGTGTCGTTGCCTGCCATGCAGAAAACAATGTGGGGATCATTGGACCAGAAGAATCAGCGAAAGGTCGCACGATCAGTTGGATGGAGTTGATCCCTTATATCGAGGGGGAATATCCTCACATCAAGGCCAGACTGCTTCCCAGGCCTTGTATGCATTGCGATCGCCCTCCTTGTACCAAGGTGTGCCCCGTCAACGCCACCTACAAAAACGAAGAAGGGTTAGTGGCCCAGATCAATCATCGATGCATCGGTTGCCGATATTGTACAACGGCATGTCCTTATACCGTTAAGTATTTCAATTGGTACGCCTCTCAATGGCCAAAAGAGATGAAAGGATCTCTCAATCGAGAGGTCTCGATTCGGACCAAAGGGGTCGTTGAAAAATGCAGTTTCTGCAGTCATCGTCTTCTCATAGCGAGAGAGAAAGTGAAAGCAGAGGGGAGAGATCTTCTACCGGAGGACTACATTCCGGCCTGCGTCCAAGCCTGTCCGGGCGGGGCGATGTATTTCGGTGATCTGAATGATCCTTTCAGTGTCGTATCAAGCCTCTCCAGGGAGAGGCGAGCCTTCCGGTTGATGGAGGATTTAGGAACAGAGCCGAAGGTTTATTATCTTTCAGAAGGAATGTGATGGACGAAAATCATTTGAACGTGAAGGAAGACGCGATTCTATTTGATCCCATAAGGAAAACGGGAAAGCCCTTTTATATCACCCTTTCCATCCTCGGGGTATTCATCCTCTGGGGGGGTTGGGCCTACCTTTACCAATACCGTAATGGGCTGGGGGTCACGGGCTTAGCGAGACCGATCTTCTGGGGGGTTTACATCACCAATTTCGTCTTCTTTATTGGCATTAGCCATGCAGGGACACTCATCTCAGCGATCCTTCGTCTTGCTAAAGCAGAATGGCGAAGGTCGATCACCCGTTCCGCAGAGGTCATTACCGTCCTCGTCCTCTTCTTTGGTGTAGGAAACATATTGATGGATTTGGGAAGACCAGACAGAATGTTGAACATCATCCAATTTGCTCAATTTCAATCGCCTCTTCTCTGGGATGTCTCGAGCATCACTGTTTATCTCACTGCGAGTACCATCTACCTTTACCTTCCTTTAATCCCAGACATTGCTCTCCTCAGGGATTACAGTGGGAAATGGAATTGGTTTTACCGGATCTTGGCTCTGGGTTGGAAGGGAACAGAAAAACAGCATCACTTACTGGAAAAAGGAATCTCTTTTATGGCCATTCTTGTGATTCCGGTGGCCATCTCTGTTCATACCGTGGTTTCCTTTGTCTTTGCCATGACCATCCAGCCCATGTGGCATAGCGCTATCTTCGGCCCCTATTTCGTGGCAGGAGCCATCTTCTCTGGAATTGCTGCCCTTATTGTGGCAATGAATGTGATCCGCAAGGTCTACCATTTGGAAGACTATTTGAGACCTATCCATTTCAACAATCTCGGGATTCTTCTCCTGGTAATGACCCTCTTATGGTTTTACTTTACCTTCACCGAGTATCTCACTACTTTCTATGGAGGGGAGCCCCTTCACATGACCATTTTCTGGTCGAAATTTACAGGAAATTTTGCCCCTTACTTCTGGGGAATGTTCCTCTTCTGCTTTGTCATCCCTTTGCCTCTTCTCAGCTTCAAGAAAACGCGGACTCCGAAGGGCACTTTAATCGCTTCGATTTCTGTGGTCATCGGGATGTGGTTAGAAAGGTTTGTCATCGTGGTGCCTACCTTAACCAATCCAAGGATCCCCAATGAAGCGGTCATTTACTCTCCCACCTGGGTAGAATGGTCCATCTTTGCAAGCTGCATTTCTTTTTTCATCCTCCTTTACATGATCTTCACAAAATTCTTTCCCATTGTCTCGATCTGGGAAATAAGAGAAGGCAGGGAAAAATCGATGGCCGAAGTTCAAGAACGAATCAAAACCTACCTCCCTGGAATTGGGATCGAATAAACATCAATGCAAAATGGCCGATGATCAATGAACAATGATCAATAACCAATGCAAAAAGAAAATGATTGGTATATGAGCGATGCCGAAGAGGGTTTTTATTGCTAATTGACCATTGAACATTTTGCAATCATCTTTTCATCGGAGATCCTTATGACCAAGAAAGCCACTATGATCACTGGAGCCGTTTCCTTCCTCATCGCTACATCTCTCTTTGCCCAGTCTCCTCCCGAGGATCCAACAAAAGGAAGCCGTCTGTTTGCAAATAAAGGGTGCGCTCGATGCCATGCCCTCAAGGGGGAAGGAGGGAAGATCGGACCCGACTTCGGTAGAGTAGACCTTGGGAATACCCCATTAGAGATGGTCGCTAAACTTTGGAATCATATCCCTTCCATGAATGTAGGAATGGAGAGGGTCAAAATGATTAAACCCAATCTCACCGGTCAGGAATTCACCGAGATCTCTGCCTATCTTTACTTTCTCAAATTTTTTGATGAACCCGGCGATGCAACGCGAGGAAGATCTATCTTTAATGAAAAAGGGTGCGGCACCTGTCATTTTCTCTCCGGTAAAGGGAAGGAAGGCGAACCGGGTCTGGATCAGTTTCCACAAAATATTTCTCCGGTCTTCTTGGCCCAGTCGATCTGGAATCACGGCCCGGTCATGATTGCCCGCATGGTCGCCCTCGGGGTGAAGTGGCCGACCTTTGAGGGAACAGAGATGATGGATCTTCTGGAATATATCAAATTGAATGCGAAAGGGGGAAAAGAGACCGCCTTCATCACCCCGGGAAGCCCGAGAGAAGGCAAACGAGTTTTTACAGCAAAGGGCTGTATCAAATGCCATGCCATCCGGGGGGAAGGCGGAAAGGAGGCTGCGGACTTAGGGAAAAGAGCGAAGACTTTCTATAAAAGCCTCACCCAGATTGCTTCCAGCATGTGGAATAAGGGGCCTACTGTTTTGGCCAAGATGGGCCAGACCCAATTGGGAATTCCGAAATTCACTCCGAAGGAAATGGCGGATCTCATAGCCTATCTCTATTTCCTCCATTTCATTGATGAGCCAGGAAATCCGGTCAATGGAAAAAGGGTTTTTTCAGCGGTCGGATGTTCCAAATGTCATGGGCTCGAGGGAAAACCGGGCGAAATGATGACCCTGAGCCTCTCCAAATACCAAAAAGCAGACAGTTCCATGGAGATCGTCGCGGGGACCTGGAACCACAGCACAGGGATTGAGAAGGCCATGGTTGACAAGGGGATCCCTTGGCCTCGATTTAAGAAAGGAGAGTTAGCGGATCTGCTCGAATTCATCCGCACCTCTAAACAGAAATAGAAAGGGATTGAGAGATGAAACGGTGGGTCATTGGGTTTTTAGCCAGCTTGTTCTTTTTCTCTGGAAGCATCCTTGCTTTTGGGCAAACGACGGGAGCCGAAAGAAAGGGGGACTATCTCCTCCCAGGGGATATGAAAGAGGGATGGAAGGTTTTCACGAAAAAGAAGTGTAGCACCTGTCATGCCATCTGGGGAGAAGGCGGAAAGGAAGGTCCTGACCTCGGGTCCCTTCCAGAATCTTATGTCAGCCAAGTCCAGTTAGCAGCCTTGATGTGGAACCATTGGCCGGAAATGTGGGGGAAGATGGCGGCCAAGAAGATTCCTCTCCAGAAAATGGACAGCCAAGAGATGGCAGACCTTTTTGCATTTCTCTATTTCATCCGGTACATGGATGAACCAGGGAATCCTCAGAATGGGAAAAGGTTGATGGAGACCAAACATTGTGGCGAGTGCCATGCGGTTGGAAAAGAGGGGGCCAAGGGCGATCTCAGCCGTTGGGGCATGTATACGAATCCCATCTTATGGGCTCAGATGATGTGGAATCATTCCCCTCAAATGGAACAGGAAATGAGAAAGAAGGGACTCCCCTGGGTCGAGTTCAAAGGGAATGAAATGGTCGACCTGATTGCCTATATCCGAAGCCTCAGTTCAAAGAAGGAAAAGGTTTACCTCTCTCCAGGTGATCTCCAGTCCGGAAAAAAGTTATTCTCTCAAAAGGGATGTGCTCGATGTCATTCCCCTCGAAGCGAGGTTGATTTGTCAAAGAAAAAGGATTTTCCGAGGACATTGGCTCACCTGGCCGGAATGATGTGGAACCATTCGTATCAAATGTGGAAGGGGATGGAGGAAAAAGGCATAGGACGTCCAACCCTTTCTCCTCAAGAGATGGTCGATCTTGTTGCCTATCTTTTTTCAACACAATATTTTGATGAACCCGGCAACCCTGAAGGGGGGAAAAAGGTTTTTATTAAAAAACAGTGCAACCTCTGCCACGCCAAGGGCACCCCCATGCCAAACCTGACTGCCTTGAAAGGGCAGATCTCTCCTATCCTGATGGCCCAGACCATGTGGAATCATGGGCCAGAGATGTTGGAAAAGATGAGAAAAGCCAAGGTCCCGTGGAGGAAAGTAGACGGGAAAGAGATGGCAGACCTCATGGAGTATCTCAATCGAGGAATGCCCTGAGTGTATTGCAAATTGCAGATTGCGGATTGCAAATTGGAAAAATCTGAAATCTAAAATCTGAAATCGAGATGGGGAGAATAAAATGGTCTCCGCAGAATGGCTTAAAAAGACAGAGTTGTTTGGAAATCTCAATGAATTCCACCTGAATACCGTATTATCCCGATCATCCGTTGAATCTTTCCCCGAGGGAAAAACGATCTTTCGCCAGGGAGAAGAAGCGATTCGTCTGTATATCCTGATCGAAGGAACGGTCAATCTGACCGTAAAGACACAGGAACAGTCTGATTTCATGACCTCCAAAATTGAGAAAGAAGGGGCTGCCTTTGGAATCCCGTCCCTGATTGAACCTTTTCGCTATAATGTAACAGCGACCTGTTTAAAGCCATCCAAGGTATTGACGATTGAAGCAGATCATCTGATGAAAAAGATGGAGGAAGACCCGAAGATAGGGATGGAAGTGATGAAGAAGCTGACTTCCATCTATTTTAACCGGCTTAACGCATTACGCTCAGGGGTTTCTAATCTTCTGCAAGCGCTTAAATCCAAAAATCAGAGCCATCCCTGATCAAGGGGGTTTGATTGGCTATTCTCCTTTACGGTAGCCTCTTATTTTGGAATGAGGGGGGGGTCCATAGATCGTTCACGTCTCGTTTTCACTGTCGGAAAAATCATGAAGTGTTTAAGTTTATCGGAAAAGACTAAAGAAAGGAGGAAAGAGTTAATGAAAAAATTACTAGGATTTCCCCTGATTCTTTCGATCTTGATCCCAACGTTGGCAATGGCTCAGGCCACTTACGTCGGTTCCAAAAAATGCATGTCTTGTCACGCTTCGATTTACGACATGTGGAAGGATACTCTCCACAATAAATCTCAGCAGATCCAAAGTCGTACCAATGATACGCTTGTCGTCGATTGGAAGGGCATGCTCAAACTGAAAGCCGGAAACATCCCGGAAGTCATTATCAAATTGGAGGATGGACCTGGAGACGTTCATCAAGCCATATTAGTAGATGCGAAAGACCCTTCTAAAGAGGTCACCTATTCCGTGGTGAGGACTTACGGAGGATGGGGCTGGAAACAGCGCTACCAAGTCAAGATCGAAAACAACCATTATATCCTCCCCTTCCAATGGAACCAGGCGACCTCTCGATGGGTTCCTTACAACCTCCAGAACTGGTACAAAGAAGATGGTAGCCTGAAGACACCTGCTGTAGAAAAATCTTTTGAAATGAGCTGTGCTGGCTGCCACAATACCGGGCTCGAGTTGAAGAAGGCTGACAAAGGATACGAATCCAAATATGTGGAGCTCAATATCGGATGCGAAAAATGTCATGGTCCAGGCTCCGAACACGTCAAGGCTCCCAAGACCAAAGGGAAAATCATCCATCCCCGAAAACTGCCTTACGAACGAAGCCTGGAGGTTTGCGGGCAATGCCATTCGAGAGGGGTGAGCGTTCCAAGCGGGACCTTTGAATTCCCATGGAATGACAAAGACAATAAACCCTATAAAGTGGGAGAACCCCTACCCAACTATTATCAATTTAAGCCCGGAATCTGGGGAGATCCACAAGCCCATTCTAAATCCCATCACCAGCAGTGGCTCGACTTTCAGAAGAGCGGTCATTTTTATGCCCGGGTCTTATGCTTTGATTGCCACATTCCCCATGGAGGGCCCAGTCGATCCCAACTGACCAAAGCCGATCACAATAACAACCTTTGCCTCTCGTGCCATGGCAAAGACAAAAAGTTTGCCAACTCTTGGGCCATCCGGATCCATACCAAGCACAACTACGCACCAGAGACCAGAGGAACCAGCCGATGCTCCTCCTGTCACATGGTGAAAACGGCTGCTTCAGCAGAAGCTGGAGACATTCACAACCACGACTTTAGAATCATCCGGCCCCGGTTGAGTTTGGAGATGTTCGAGAAAGATCCGAAAAACGTGGTCCCAAATTCATGCAACGGGTGCCACAAAGAATGGGGGAAAGATGAGGCAGGGTACAAGGCTGGCGTAAAAGCCTACGAATCTCCCTTCAGAATGTAACTCCGTCCCACCCCTCCCCCTTAGGAGGCTGTGTCGTAAAAGGGGAAAAGTGAAAAATGTCATGCTGAACTCGTTTCAGCATCTAAAAGAATCAAACACTTACGAGACCCTGAAATGAATTCAGGGTGACAAAACAGTAATTGCGACACACTCTCTTAGAGGGGGAAGGGGAGGGGCTTCTCAAAAACCCTCCCGCGTCCCTTTCTTGACCTCTTTGATTTCGGCAAACCTTATTGAGAAGACCAGAGTCTAAAAATCTGGCCCAGCAACTCCTTTTTCTTCTTCAGCATCTCTTGTTTGGATTGACAGCGAACCGTCCCCGCCGCCGCCCCCGGATGGCCATCCCCAATGTTTAGAGTTCGCATGATCTCACCGATATTCTTACTCTGGTCTTTCTTGTTCCCGTGGATGGAAAGAGACATCGAGAGACCGAGATGATTACTCTTCACCCCTTGATGGTCCGTCAGACTATAGATCTCCAAAACCCCCAAGGCTTCAGGATAGACCAAGAACGCCAGATTCTTGATGAGGTGGGGCCTCCGCTGATAAGAGGTAAGATCGATCACGACCACCTCCTTCTTTTCATCCTCCCCGACGAAATAAGCGGCATCCCGAATCATTCGAAGCATCCTCTCCTCTTCGTTTAGATATTGCCTTAACCGGTTTTGAACAAAGTCGAGACGGAATACCTCTTCGATGGAACGGTCTCGAAGTTGTTGAACTAAGTTTCTCATATAGCTGGCTTGATCCTCTGCCGATTGGAAAAGGACCTTCAAGGTTGAATCGATCACCTTCCCGGGGGTCTCTCTCCTCCAATCCTCTATGGAAGAATAAGAAAAACTGTCAATCACATCCGCCTCTTCAACCGCCTTCATGAAATAGGAGGGGACTTCTTCTCTTTCGGAGAAATATTCATAAACTACCCGGCTGCAACTCGGTTTTAAATCGAATCGGCCTGGGATCGATTTGATATCGATCTTGCGCAGGGTTAGCTCCTGAAGATTACCTTCATGATGATCGAACCAGAGTCCACATTGGAGGGGATAAGGCAGATCACAGACCACGTCTTTCTCTGTGATCGTGATTTGAGAGCGTGCAATGGTCATGGGACCTGTAAACATCACCTTCTGAATTTTTAAAACCCACGAACAGAGAGAGGCACTGATAATGCCATCGAAGTCATTGTGGGTGACGATCTTTTCGTATCTCTGTAGATTTGGGCTGCCAGAAGAAGCCATAGGGGGTATTCGTTCCATCAGAAATATTAACAGAGAGGAGAAGACAGGTCAATTTTACCATTGACAATTTGGAGAGGGCGGGTTAACATGAAATTGAAATTCAATTTCAAAATGAGGGGGAGCCCATAAAAACAGATCTTTTTAAGGTACGGATCTCTGAAGAAGGGCTGAAGGCGACCAAACAACGGGAAGAGATTCTCAACATCTTTCTGAACTCTTCCGGCCACAAGAGCCTTGCACAAATTTATGCCCAGGTCGCTAAGACCAACCCTAAAATCGGCTACGTCACCGTTTACCGCACTCTCAAGCTTTTGACCCAGCTCGGTTTGGCCACCCGACGAAAATTTGAGGATGGGGAGACGCGATATGAACCTGCTTCAGAAGGAAGCCACCACGATCACCTCATCTGTCTCAATTGCGGAAAGATTATTGAGTTCGAGGACCCTACTCTTGAAGCCCTTCAGATGGGGATTGCCCAGCGTTACCGTTTTAGGATCTCCCATCATCTCATGGAACTCTACGGTCGATGTGAGGAATGTCGCCAGAAGGAAAAAACGGGCAGGAGAAAAAGTTAAGGCATGGAGTCTTGCAGCATCAGTGAAGCCAAACACACCGAAGCTCTTAAAGAGAAAATAATCCTCATCGGAAATCCGAATGTCGGGAAATCGGTCATCTTCAATTACCTCACGGGTAAATATGTGACCGTCTCGAACTATCCGGGAACCACCGTAGAGGTTTCCACCGGAACTCTGTCAGCCCACGGGAAAAAGTTCGAAGTCCTCGACACCCCTGGGGTGAACTCCCTTATCCCCATGTCAGAAGACGAGAAGGTCACTCGGGATATCCTTCTCAAAGAACCAAAAAGCCACCTGGTCCAGGTCATGGACACCAAAAATATTCGTCGGGGCCTTCTCATCTCCCTTCAGCTTCTGGAAATGGGACTTCCCTTTCTCGTCCTCTTGAATATGTGGGATGAAGCAAAAAGCAGGGGGATCGAAATCAACATTCTGACTCTATCCGAAATCTTAGGCGCTCCCATCCTGAAAACGGTAGCCACGAGAAAAAAAGGACTGGAGAAGATCAAAGAAAACCTTATGATTCAACCTCCTTCTTCAATCCCGATCAACTATCCAGAGGCCATTGAACGGGGACTCTCACAAATCATCCCTTTCCTTCCTGAGGCCTCTATTTCCAAGTGCTCTCTGGCACTGATGCTGCTCTCCGGGGACGAGAGCCTGGCGGATTGGCTTCACCGGAATCTATTAGAAAAGGATATTCTGCAAATCGAAAAAATCCGGCAGGAGATCCAGGGCCATTTTGCCGATTCGATCGGTTACTTGATCAACCAGGCCAGGCTCCGAAAGGCAGATGAACTGCTATCACAGGTCATGGGGCTAAGGGGAGAAGCACCTAAATCTGTCGCTTCCTTTCTCGGAAATCTCTCCATTCACCCCTTCTGGGGGGTCCCTATTCTTCTGTTCATCCTCTGGATGACTTATGAATTTGTCGGGGTCTTCGGAGCCCAGACCAGTGTCAAATTCTTAGAGGAAACCCTTTTTGGAAAATGGCTCCTCCCCCCCATCACCTACCTCGTCCACCGTTTGATCCCTATTCCATTTTTTCAAGAGCTTTTTATCGGCCCTTATGGAGTCATTACGATGGCTCTCACTTATGCCATTGCCATCGTTCTTCCCATCGTCGGTTGTTTCTTTCTGGTCTTTGGGCTCATGGAAGATTCCGGGTATTTACCCAGGCTGGCCGTGATGACCAATCAGGTCTTCAAAAAGATGGGCCTCAATGGTAAGGCGGTTTTGCCCATGGTTCTGGGCTTGGGATGTGACACCATGGCCACCATGACCACACGCATCCTGGAGACCGAAAAAGATCGGACCATCGTGACGCTCCTTTTGGCGCTCGGAGTTCCCTGTTCTGCCCAGCTGGGCATCATTCTTGGGATGTTTGCAAGCCTTCCTGCTCTTTACTTCTGGATGTGGATTTTGATTATCGCAGGCATTCTCATCCTGGTGGGTTATTTGGCATCGCGGGTGATTCCGGGTGAAGGTTCTGATTTCATCCTGGAGATTCCACCGTTGAGGATTCCTCTGCTCTCCAATGTGATGGTCAAAACCCTGGCTCGAATGGAATGGTACTTAAAGGAAGCCGTTCCCCTTTTCATCTTAGGGACTCTCATTCTTTTTGGCCTGCATAAAACGAACACCTTAACCCTCTTAGAAAAGGCTGCCACCCCGTTGATTGTCTATTGGCTGGGTCTTCCCGCCAAGGCTACCGAGGCATTCATCATTGGGTTCCTGAGAAGAGACTACGGAGCAGCGGGTCTATTCGTATTGGCCAAGGGAGGACAACTCAACCCCCATCAAATCCTGGTCAGTTTGGTCACCATCACCCTTTTCATTCCCTGCATCGCCCAGTTTTTTATGATGATTAAAGAAAGAGGGTTAAGGAAAGCTCTGTGGATATCGGCGGTGGTCATCCCTCTTGCCTTTGGAGTGGGGGGGATAGTAAATTTCTTATTGAATTTCTTTGGAGTATGATATGGAAAGGTCTAACGTTTACCGGTGTCCTCTTTGTGGAAAGCAATTTTCTCCACAGGAGATGAAATGCCACTCCGGATGCCTCCTTTCGAAAAACTGTCATCTCCTTTGCTGTCCCCACTGTGGATATAGCTATAAGGAACAATCGGCCATCGTCGACTTTTTTAAATCCTTTTGGAAAAGAAAGGTGAAGCCATGACGAAAGAATCTGAACCTAGAAGAGGCCTCCATCAGAGGATGGGCGTATCCGTTGACGGAGTCGAAGAGGACCGGATCGACGAACTCCTCGAGCTCATCTGGACGTTAAGAGAAGAAGGGGTCTCTGATATGGACCACCTTCTTGAGACGACCCAGGACATTGAAGTAAGATCCATTCTCCGCAAGATGATCAAGGATGATCTCTTTGAAATAGAAGGGAATCGGATGATCCTCAAGGAACGCGGGGAGGAGAAGGCGAGAGAGATCGTCCGACGTCACCGTCTGACCGAGAGGCTCCTCCATGAAATCTTTGAAATATCCGAAGAGGAAGTCGAAGAGGAGGCTTGTAAACTCGAGCACATCTTGAGCCCCGGGGTAACGGAAAGCGTCTGTACCTTTCTCGGTCATCCACCGACTTGCATCCATGGGAAGCCGATTCCAAGGGGAGATTGCTGTTCAAAATTCAAAAAGGAGATGAAGCCTCTCGTCATTCCCCTTGAGGAATTGGGATTGGGCGAGGAGGGTCGGATCGTCTTTATCGCACCCAAATCACACCAAAGACTTGACCGGTTGAGCACTCTGGGGATCGTGCCGGGCAGCATTCTCAGGATGCACCAGAAAAACCCTTCCTATGTCTTGCAGATGGGAGAAACGACTCTTGCGTTGGACAGGGATATTGTGAAGAATATTTATGTCAAGAGGGTTTAGGGCAAGCACCCAATAGTCAATTGTCAATTTTCAATGTACAGTGCTCAAGGATCATCCGATATTGCCGACCTGGTATTGCTTATTGATCATTGGCCATTGATCATCGACTGATATCAGGCGTCCTCTTTGTTAGAAGGCAATCCTCCTCCTCGTTTTTCCATCTCTTCCTGAATCAATTCTCCCAGACTGGGAGAGGTGGAACCTTGGTCCGAGATATATTTTTCGATTTCCGCCTTCTCGGCTTTCTCTTTGAGCAGTTTAATGCTGAGGCCAATCCTTCGATCATGAGGATCGATGTGAAGGACCACAGCAGACAGGGTATCCCCAACCTTCAGGACATCGGAGGGTTTCTCCACTTTTTCTCGGCTGATCTCAGAAACATGGACGAGTCCTTCAATCCCTTCTTCCAATTCCACAAAGGCGCCAAAATCGGTCACATTGGTAACCTTCCCTGCGACCACCTCTCCTTTTCGATATCTCCGTGCGACATCCTTCCATGGATCAGGAGTCAATTGTTTAACGCCTAATGAGAAGCGTTCATTCTTACGATCAATATTCAAGACCACAGCCTCTACTTCCTGTCCCTTCTTGTAGAGTTCACCAGGGTGTTTGATCTTTTTTGTCCACGACATCTCGGAGACATGGACGAGCCCATCCACGCCTTCATCAAACCCGATGAAGATGCCAAAATCGGTCACGGTTTTTACCCTTCCCACCACCTTGGTCCCGACTGGATATTTCTCCTCGATGAGAGCCCATGGATTGGGCTCGACCTGTTTCATCCCCAAAGAGATCCGGCGTTTGGCCGGGTCGCAATCGAGGACCATGACCTCGATCGTGTCGCCGATGTGAACGATCTTGGAGGGATGCTTCGTCTTCTTACTCCAAGTCAACTCTGAGATATGGACGAGCCCTTCGACTCCCTCTTCCAACTCCACAAAGACTCCATAATCGGTCACATTGACGACTTTCCCCTTGGTGCGGGACCCCACTCGATATCTCTGTGGCACGGACTCCCAGGGATCGGGAAGGGCTTGCTTTAACCCCAACGAAACTTTTTCTTTCTCCTGGTCAAAATGAAGGACTTTTACCTTGATCCGATCTCCGACGGAGAGCTTTTCCGAAGGATGCCCAATTCTGCCCCAGGAGATATCCGTGATATGGAGCAGCCCGTCCATTCCACCCAAGTCGATGAACGCACCGTAGTCGGTGAGATTCTTCACCGTCCCCTCGACCACGTCCCCCTCTTTGAGATTTTTCAAGGTTTCCTCTCTCAACTGCTTTCGCTCTTCATCGAGAAGAACACGTCGGGAGAGGACAATATTGTTTCGTTTCCGATTGAATTTGATCACCTTAAACTTTAATCGTTGACCGATCAAGGCATCCAGATTCCGAATGGGCTTTAAGTCAATTTGAGAGCCCGGTAAAAAAGCGAGAATCCGGCCAATATCGACAGAGAGCCCTCCTTTCACTTTGCCAACGATCTCCCCCTCCAGGACCTCCCCCTCCCGGCAGGATCTGCTGATATCCCTCCATATCGTTATTTTATCCGCTTTTTCCTTCGAGAGGGTCAGTAACCCTTCCTCGCTCTCCATCTTCTCCAAAAGCACATCGATCCGGTCTCCAATCTTCACATCGAGCTTCTTGTCCCTTTTCAAAAATTCCTGCATAGGGATCTGTCCTTCGGACTTATATCCCACATCCACGATCACGTGATCCGGAGTAATGTCAATGACTGTTCCCCTGAGGATCTGACCTTCCTCCAAGGTCTTTAGGCTCTCTTCATAAAGTGTTTGAAAATCTTCGGGTTCATCCCTGCGAGGAAGCTCTCTTCTCTCTCTTTTTTCCGCTTCTCCTCCAAGAGAGGTCTGCTTTTTCTCTTCCTCTGAAGAAACCAATTCTTCCTTCACCATTCAAAACTCCCTTCTTCTGATGATTCAAAGATATATACCATACCAGCCAATAAAATACAAATTTTAAAACCCCTTAGGCCTTTCAGCTGCCAAATCTGCAGTTCTTCTGCTTGGATGACCTAAGAGGGAGCCGAAATGCCGGCCAGGAGGCCAATTTTCTCTTTTCAAATCAATCCCTTCGGATGAAGTCTTTACGCCGATCCAGCCATCATTACCTTTACTTCTTCTCCCCATGAAAGACCTGGCAGTGACCGTGCCTGCACGCTGAAGTGTCACTGCTAGCAAGCGGGCGTTTCGCCTGCCTGGGCCAACCCCCGCCTTGCGGGACGAAGGCAGGGCACACAGGCGTGTCTCATAATCCTCAACTCTCAACTCATCAGGGAACCTCTAATAATTTCCAATTCGTCACTCCCGCGCAGGCGGGAGTCCAGTTATGTCAAGAGCTTATGGATTCCTGCTTTCGCAGGAATGACATTTTTAGAGGTAGCCATCATTCATAACTCTTAATTCTCTCTTCCTTGATGACTCGGACCATCTCCTCCACAACCTCTTCCACAGACCGATGGGTGGAGTCAATGAACACTGCATCGATGGCCTTTTTGAGAGGCGAATGGACCCGATGCGTATCATTATGGTCCCTCTGTAACAATTCTTCCTGTGTTTCCTTGAAATCTACCTTCACTCCCTTTTCAACCATTTCATCATATCTTCTTCTT
>CAYGWV010000126.1:0-8165 GCA_964353925.1 uncultured Syntrophaceae bacterium
ACAGGAGTCCAAAAGAGAAGGGAGAATCTCAGGCCCGATGAACCAGAGGACCCCCGGTCGGAATGTTTCGACGGCATGTTTCAAAACCTTTTCGCTTCTTACCTGAGAGAAATTTTCATCCAGGGGATATCCGACGAAGATGAGCCAGTTGTCCTTTACAAAACCCAGATGGTCCTCTTTGAGAAAAGGTTCTCCTTTTGAAATGGGCCCCATGAGGTTGATGATGTGCTCCGGAACATAGGCCCTTTCCAAGACGTATGCTTCCTCTTCAGAGGTAATCACTTTATTTTTCTCCTCTTATAGGCTTATTTTATCTCAGTTTTGCCTAAATTTCTAAGAGATTTTAGAAATCTGCAAACGCCTTGTCCCGGGGAAGGAAGATTTTTCACAGGAGCAAGAATCCCGAAAAATCACAGATAACGACCGAATAGGATGCCCACCAAGAGAAAAAAAGGGCTAACCCAATTTGAGTTAGCCCCCTTTTCTCTTGGTGGAGCAGAACGGGATCGAACCGTCGGCCTCCAGAGTGCGATTCTGGCGCTCTCCCAGCTGAGCTACTGCCCCGTTTCTGAAAACCGCAGAGCGCATAGAGCATAGCGCATAGCAAAAAATACACGCAACCTAAAGAACATTCCCAGAAATCACTCTCATGATAATCCCAGGAGTCTTCGAATCGTGGATTTGAACGCTGTCAAATCTGCGCATTTGACGACGTAAGCATCCGAAGCCCAGGTGGTGAGGTCCTGTTTGTACTCTCCATAGGCCGAGCAGAGGATGATTGGAAGTTGTCTTTCTGTTTGTCGGATACGTTTTAGGGCTTCAAGGCCGTCCATCCCGGGCATCTTGATATCGAGGGAGATGAGGTCTGGTCTAAAAACAAAGAGCTTTTCGAGTGCTTCTGCCCCGTTTCCGGCGCACTCCACAATATAGCCTTCTTCCTCCAACTCCTCCTTATAAAGGAAGCGAATACTTTCCTCATCGTCGACAACTAAAATCTTTTTCATGGGTTTGACTCCTGAATGCGCTTGGCTCATACCTTTCACGACAAGGATCACTACAAACTAAGAAGTCTATTCGTTCCCCCCGGCATTTTTATTTTTTCTCGATTCCCTCACGTGCCGGTAGAGTAATGATGAAATTCACTCCCTTGCCTGGGTGGTTGTCCACTTCGATCTGGCCCCGATGGGAAGTGATAATTCTGTGGACAATAGGCAAGCCCAAACCCAGACTGGATTCTTTTGTGGAATAGAAGGGGTTAAAGATATTGTGGAGGTTTTCTGGATCGACCCCCTTCCCGGTATCTTCCACCTCCAGCTTGACATAGGAAGAGCCATTCTTTGAAAAGGAATGGACTCGCACGAAAAGGGTGCCTTTCTCTTTCATCGCCTGACAGGCGTTATTGATCAGATTTAAAAAGGTCTGTTTTAATTGATGCGAATCTCCGATGATCTTGGGGATCTCTTCTCCAAACTCCTTGACCAGTTGAATCCTTCCTGAAAGAATTTCTTCTGTAACCATAGAAAGGCTTTCTTCTAAGATATCCCGAAGATCCAATTCTTTAAAGACCAAGGATTCATCTCGCGTATAGTTGAGGAGGTCGTTGAGAATCCGTTCGAGTCGGCTGACCTCTTTGATAATCGTCTCAGAGTATTTCTTCTCCTGGGTTCCCTCCGGGACGGCCCGATCCAGACGGCGTGCGAATCCGCCGATGGAGGTGAGGGGGTTCTTAATCTCATGCGCAATGGTGGTGGACATTTCCCCCAAAGCCACCATCTTTTCTAAATGGATCAAAAAGGTCTGGGTTTCTTTGAGCTCCTGATGGACCTCTTCCAAATTTCGATAAAGGCTGGCGTTCTCAATGGCTAATCCGGCCTGGTTAGCGAACACGCTGAGAAAGTGAATGTCTTCCTCCGTAATGGGGTTTTGGTTATAAAGGTTGTCCACCAGAATCACACCGATGACTTTTCCTTTTCCTATGAGGGGGACCGTCGCAAAAGAATAAACCTTGGGATTTCGACTGAGATGTTCACCCACATAACATCCCACCTCTGAGCCCAAGTGGCAACCCCTTTCACATGGGGTTTGCAGCTCTCCCTCTTTGGATTGAGGAAGTTGGGTATGGAACGGTCTTCCTTCAAGAACGGTACGCGAAAGAATGCAATGTTCCCGTTCCAGAGGGATCTGAATTCCTTTGACGATGGAGTTTAAGGTAGAATGGTCTTCGGGAGGAAGCTGGGTGATCAGATCTGAAGGGGTTCCCTTTCTCTGAGAGAGCGAATCCCAAATCTTCCCTGCCTCTTCAGCGCTGTCTGGTCCAACAGCGATCGTCCCCTCTAAAACACGATCTTTCTCATTGACCAGAAAGAGCATCGCTCGATTAAACTTCAAGCCTTCTCCGATCGTGATAGCGGTCAGAGTTAAATGGAGGGTCCGCTCAAAATTCACTGTGGTCAAAAGGGTCTTGTTGAGTTCCCAAAGGGTGGAGAGCTCTTTCACTCTCTTCTCATGTTCCTGGGCCATTCTGGAAGTTTCATAGTGAGTCAAGGCATTTTCGATGGCACAGGACATCTGATTCGCCATCATCGATAATCGTTGAAGATCCTTCTCATCGAACTTCGAAGAATCGGAATCCCTATCATAAAAGGCCAGGGTTCCAAAAGTTTTTCCTTTGGAGAGAAAAGGGGCGCAGAGGACGGAAAAGACGGGTTTTTCTTCACCGGAGTGATTGAAGGAAAGAGGAGTTCGGGTATAGAAAACCCTTCTCGCCATCTTCTCATCGAGTGGATTTTGATGATAATCCCCCAGACTCCATTTGACTTTCAACTCTCCAGTCCTTGGGTCCTCGACTCTCAGGACTCCTCCTTTAGCTTTTAGAAGTTTTAGACCCGTGGTGACGATGAGTTCAAAGAGGTTCTCCAGCTTCAACGTAAAGGTCACCGCTTTTCCCATTTCATGGAGAGCAGTCAATTCTGAGATGGTCTCTTCCGCCTTTAGATGGAGATCATCATTTCGAATGACGCCTCCCATCACCTCCCCAACCAGGAGGAGGAGATCCGTCTCTTCGGGGGAAAACCGGGTGTGCCTTGAGTAACCGATGTAGAGAATTCCTTGAAAGGAGGTCCCGTCATACAAGGGAATGCAGGCGAAGGTTGGGCAGAGAAGCTCTGCCTCCTCTAAGGGGACGTTCTCTTTCGGGAAGGAGGATCCATCCTCTACCCAGAAGGGTTTTTTTTCCGAGACCACACGGGAAAGAAAACCATTTTTTTCAATTTTCTCTGGCTTCAGAAAGAGACATCGGTCCGATTGAAAAGCTCCTGAAATGGATTGAAGCATCTGATCCAGTTTTTCATCGGCAGGAAGAGATGCATTGGAAAGCTGGACAATCGATTTCAGAAGATCATACGCATGAAGTGAGCCGGGCATAAAGATTTACCCCGTTACGTATTCCTTTTTTAGCAAACCCCGTTAGAGATTTATCTCTAAACGGGGCGAACACGGGGTTTAAAGCCATGTTCGTCTTCCCGTTAGAAAGGAGAAGATTTTCTAACGGGGTTTATTTCGCCTCTCTCAAGTACTCCGCCGCTTCCTCGGGAGGGGTGGGATTGATATAAAATCCTGTTCCCCACTCAAATCCAGCCACTTTGGTCAACTTCGGCATGATCTCAAAATGCCAATGATAGTGCTCCGCGTCCACCTCTGGGGAGGAGGAGGTGTGAATCACATAGTTGTAAGGAGGATCCGTGAGCACCTGATTCATTTTCTTGAGGGTATCGGAGAGGATTTGAGCGGCCTGCTCATATTGGGAAAATTCCATGTGCTCGAAACTGGGATAATGGGTTTTGGGAAGAATCCATGTTTCAAATGGAAATCGGGAGGCAAAGGGGGCGATGGAGAGGAAGGATTTGTTCTCGGTGATGATGCGATGTTTCTGCTGGAGCTCTTGTCGAATGATATCGCAAAAGACACACCGGTCTTTATAATGAAAATAGGTTTTGGCCCCTTCAACCTCTTCGCTCACTCTTTTCGGGACAATCGGGAGGGCGATGATTTGAGAATGGGAATGTTCCAACGAGGCCCCCGCTGCGACGCCATGGTTTTTGAAGACGAGGACATATCGAAGGCGCGGGTCGCGCCTCAGATCGATGATCCGCTCACGGTAGGCCAACAGGACATTGTTTGCACTCTTGAGTGGCAAGGTGGCCAAGGTCTCTTCATGCCGAGGCGTTTCGATCACGACCTCATGAGCACCCACACCATTCATCTTGTCATAGATCCCCTCGCCTTCTCGGTTCAATTCTCCTTCTATTCTGAGAGCAGGGAATTTATTGGAAACGACGCGAAGGGTCCAGCCAGGAGAGTTGGGAGAGGTTCCATTGTCTCGGAACGCAAGGACCTCCGGAGGGGTCCGATCTTCGTTGCCTTCACAAAGGGGACAGAATCCACCGACGGGTCTTCGTTCCTCTGGAGCGAAATCCGAGGGCCTGCGACTCCTCTCGGTGGAGATGATCACCCATCTTCCATGGATAGGATCTTTTCTCAGTTCGGGCATAGGGGATTTATCTTCGGGAGGGAATGTGCGCCTAAGAGGGGAAACTTCCTTTAACCTTTGTCCCTCTTTGCCTCTCCATTCGTTCTTGATTCTCTCCTTCGGTTTTGCATTCGATGCACAGCGTGGTTACCGGTCTCGCCATCAGCCTCTTTTCAGAAATAGGCCTTCCACAGGACTCGCAAATTCCAAATGTTCCATTATCCACCCGGTCCATTGCCTCTTTGACTTTCGTGATCAACTTTCTCTCACGGTCCTTGATTCTCAGAAGGAAATTCCGGTCCGATTCCAAAGAGGCTCGGTCGGTTGGGTCGGGGAAGTCCCCCTTGCTGTCCTGGCGCATATCGGTGCATGTCTTTCCAGCTTCCACCAAAAGGTCATGGAGCATTCCCTCGAGCAGTCCTTTAAAATAGAGAAGCTTTTCCTGATCCATTTAGACTCTCCTTATGGGGTGGCTCAAACTCCTCAAAAGGAGCGGAGATTTTAAAATCCAATCTATTCATAATAATATATTTCCCCAAAGAAAATCAAATGATAAATGGGGCGGTCCTACTACCGATCGGTCCCATGGCTCCAGGAGAAGGAAAAGATCAATATCCCTCCTATCCTACCGATCGATTTGACACCGGTTCGTGAATCGAATACTATTTCAGTAATGATGTTAAACAGGCAGGGGAACGACCTTCCTTAATGTCCGATACCTTGAAGGTGAAATAAGTCCGTGACCATCCGCAAGATACTCCTCATCGTCCCTATTTTGGTGATCGTGTTCCTGCTCCAGTCCTATTTCTGGGTGCCTACCTATGAGCAGCAGTCACGGGGGAATCCCGACCGCCTGAACGAATACATCTCAGCGTCTATCGGGGATGCCAGTATTCTGAACCCGATCCTTGCTGCCGATTCAGCCAGCAGCGACATCAACAACTTGGTCTTTGAGGGTCTGATTGATTACAACGAAGACCTTCGCTTCAGGGGACGATTAGCCAGATCCTGGAGAATCTATGAAGAGGCTTTTTTCTACGTCAATGAAGATGCCTCCATCCCTTCGATAGGAAAGGCAGGCGTGGGAGAGATCATCGAGCTTCTCAAAAGGGCAAAAAGAGGATCCCTGCCAGCCGATGCTCAGACGAAGATCTCTTTGGAGAACATTCAGGAAATCACTCCTCTCCCCGCCAGGGAATTCGTGGTGACCCGGCAAGAGAAGGAGGGGAAGGGGCCCGGGCAAGCGAAGGACATCACGATCCGGGCGAATGCTCCTGCCCGGATTAAGCTGGTTCTAAAAGAAGTGGATCAATTCCTTTTTCAGAGCCTTTCCAAGATCCTCGGGGAGGGTTATTTTAGCACCTTCAACGGGCAGAAATACGTACGGATCGTTCCGGAGGTTGAACCGACCAAAAAGATGAACTATGTCAACGAAGTCCTGCCCTCCGTGGAGCACAATCCGATCATCGTTTTTCACCTGCGGCCCGATGTGAAGTTTCATGATGGCGACACCCTGGATGCCGATGATGTCAAATTCACCTATGAAGGGATCATGAACCCCAAGAACCTCTCCCCTCGGCTCTCTGACTATGAACCGGTAAAGGAAGTGGAAGTGGTGGATCCGCTCACCGTCCGCATCGTTTATAAACGGCTCTATTCCCCCGCCCTCGGGACGTGGGCAATGGGAATCCTTCCGGAGCATCTTCTCAATGAAGAGGCCTTAAGGAAGGAGGCCATCCAATCCGGGAAGGACCCGGAGAAATTTTCCATGCGCCAGAGTCGCTTCAATCGTCACCCGATCGGATGCGGTCCTTTCCGATTCAAGGAGTGGAAATCAGACCAGTACATTCTTCTGGGTCGTAATGATCAGTATTGGGAGGGACCACCCCATTACCGTCAGTATTTTTACCGTATCATTCCCGATCCTCTGACTCAAGAGATGGAGTTCTATGCGGGGACGGCAGACGCCTATGCGGTTCGTCCGCATCAGGTCGAACGGTTAAAGCAGGATCCGACCTATCAGGGTTTCTCGGGCCTCTCCTTTGGCTATACCTATATCGGCTACAACATGCGACGGGAGCCGTTCAACGACCCGCGGGTCCGGCGCGCCCTGGGCATGGCCATCGATGTGGATAAGGTCATTCAATATGTCCTCTTCGGTCAGGGGGAGCCGATCACTGGCCCCTTCCCCAAGCAAACAGACTATTACAATGCTGGGGTAAAACCTCTTCCCTATGACCCCCAGGGGGCTCTGAAACTTCTGGAAGAAGCGGGTTGGAGGCGGAATCAGGAAGGCTGGCTGGAAAAGAATGGGAAGCGGCTCCAATTTACACTCATCACGAACAGCGGTAACGAACTTCGCAAGGCCATCCTGACGGTGGCCCAGGATGCGTGGAAGCAGATCGGCATCGATGTCCGCACAGATCTTTTGGAATGGGCCGTCTTCATCCAGGAACGGGTCAATAAATTAGATTTTGATGCTCTGATCCTGGGCTGGAGTATGGGGATCGAGCCCGACCTTTACCAGCTCTGGCATTCCAGTCAGACCCAACCCTATCAACTCAATTTTGTGGGATTCAAGAACGAGGCAGCGGACGATCTTATCATCAAGATCCGGCAGGAATACGATCATGACCAGCAGGTGGCGTATTGTCATCGACTCCACGAGATCATTGCCAGGGAACAGCCCTATACCTTTCTCTATGTGAGCAAATGGACGGCTATTCTGGATAAAAGGATTGTGGTCAAGGAGACGGATCGTGAGGGAAAGGTGATCTATAAAAAGATTACGCCCACGAAAACCGGAAACTACATGTTCTATTTCAACCGATGGATCAAGGTTCCGGATGTCCCCGTTTTCAGGGCGGAGGGATAATCCATGTTGTCTTTCATTGCCCGGAGCAGCATTCAGAAGATCATCACCCTGTTTTTCGTCTCGATCATTTCCTTCCTGGTCATTCACCTCGCCCCGGGCGAGCCCAGCCAGGTGGACCCCCTCAATCCCAAGTTCACGCCGGAGATGGTGGAACGATTCCGTCAGCAGTTCCATCTCGATAAGCCCCTTTACGTTCAATATGCCTATTTTTATCGTGACCTCTTCACAGGGAAGACGGTCTCCTGGAAGGACAATCTCCCTGTTCTTAAGAAAATCATCGAACGGTTTAAAAATAGTCTCTGGCTCTTCGTGGTGGGCACCCTCCTGACCTGGACGCTCGCCTTCCCCATCGGAATCCGGTCAGCCATTTTCCGGGGGGGACTGTACGACCGGAGCGCGACGTTTTTTTCCTATCTCCTGATCTCCATCCCCGGTTTCTTTTTCGCCTATATTCTGATTATCGTCGTCGTAAGCACGTTTCATGTTCCAGTGATCGATATGGAGACGTTCGGGCTGGGAGATTCCCCCTGGTATCGCTGGCTGATGGACAGAGTCTGGCACCTCCTCCTTCCTTCCGTTCTCGGGGCGACCGGCGGCATTGCCGTCCTGTCACGATATGTCAGGAGCCAGATGATGGAGGTGGAAGGTCAAGATTACGTCCGGACGGCCCGGGCCAAAGGTGTTCCCGAAGAACAGGTTCACTATAAGCATGCCCTCCGCAATGCCCTCTTGCCCTTTGTCACCATGTTTGGTCTCATTTTA
>CAYGWV010000127.1:0-21987 GCA_964353925.1 uncultured Syntrophaceae bacterium
CCCACCGGGTGATTGAGTGAGGAATGAGATGGTAGGAAGGATTAATAAAAGCCTAAGATTGAAATGGATGGTATTATCCATTCTCTTATCCACCCTCCCGTTGGTCATTGCGAGTTATAGCATTATTCGGATCTATCAAAAAGACCTGAAACAATCGGTCATTACGATTGAGAAAGAAAAGGCCAATGCGGTTGTTGGGAGAACACGATCCTATTTTGAAAAAATCAGGAGCAACCTACGTTCCCTTTCCATTGATGAACATTTTAGAGAAGAGACTTCCCCCGGTCATATCGAAAGCCTTTTGAAGGCCTTTCTTTATCAGAATGATTATCTCTCGGAGTTGACCCTCTTAAACAGGAAGGGGAAGGAGACGATCAAGGTCTCAAAGTACAAAGTGTTTAAACCTTCCGATCTGAAAGATCAATCAAGAACCGAAATGTTCCAAACCGCGTCAAATCTGCGAACCTATTATGGAGATTTTAAACTGATCGAAAATGTCGTGCCTTCCATGGTGATTGCCATCCCCATTGAAGAGTACCGAAGGCGGCCCACGAGTGTATTGAGTGTTGAATTTGACCTGAGATATCTGTGGAATGTGATTCAACAAGCTCAGATTGGGGAAAAAGGGATGGCTTATGTGGTGGATGGAGCGGGATATCTGATTGCCCATCCGGATACCGGGCGTGTGGTGTCAAGAATAAACATGAGGCATCTGCCCATGGTTGATCGGGCCATCGCCGGAGAAGAAGGAGATTTAGAGTTTGAGGATTCCAGGCGAGAGAGGTACTTAGTTGTTTTCAAACCCATCAAGGAGCTGGGCTGGAGCGTGATCGTTCAGGTCCCTGTGGAAGAAGCCTACGAGCCTATTCGACAGGTCTCAAAAACCTCCTTGATATCTGTCTTAGTTGTTCTTGGTGTAGCTCTTATTCTTAGTTTCTTGCTGACAAGAAAGTTTACCCTTCCCATTAAACAATTAGCAAAGGAGATGGGAGAGGTTGCTAAGGGAAATCTGGATATTCATATCGAACCAGCCACAAAAGATGAACTGGGAGCCCTTACTCGATCCTTCAACGAGATGATTCAGGACTTAAAGAGATCGCAAGAGGTCCTAAGAGAGACCGAGGGAAAATATCGGAGGATTTTCGAAGATTCGAAGGACATGTTATTTATGACTTCCGCTGATGGGAAGTTCGTCGAAGTCAATCAAACCGGAGTGGATTTACTTGGTTACGGAAGCAAGGAAGAAATGATGCAAGGTCATGCAAGAGATGCTTTTCTTTACCCCGAAGACCAAAAGAGATTAATGAAGGAGGTTAGAAAAAAAGGGTTCGTTAAGGGTTTCGAGGTCAAACTCAAGAGAAGAGATGGGGCTCCCATTGACGTCTTGATCACAGCCAACGCCAGAAAAGATGATTCGGGGAAGATCATCAGTTATGAGGGGACCATTAAAGATATTTCTGACCGTAAAAGGACGGAAGAAGAGCTGGTTCAGAGAACGAGGGAACTCGAGGCCCTTAATGAGATGGGAGCTTTGATCAATCAGACTTTAGACATAGACAAGCTTTTACCGATTGCCTTAGAGAAAGCGGTGAATTTGACCGGGTATGAAATGGGAGGTATCCACCTCGCAAACGAAGAGGAACGAACGTTTGAGTTTAAACACCATTTTAAACACTCCACCCGTTCGGCTGAATTGGCGAGATCTCTTAAATATGGCGAAGGGGTCGCTGGAAGAGCTGTACTAGTCAAGCGGCCGGTCATGGTCTCCGTCGATGATCACCCGTCCCCTCAATTAGGTCTTTTGTTGAAAGAGGAGGGAGTTCAGACGATCCTGGCCTTTCCTCTCCTTGCCAAAGGAAAGGTCGTTGGCGCAATTAGCTTGTTAAGCCGTTCCCGCCGTGAGCTCAGCCAAAGAGAGCTCCATTTGGTGGAAAGCATTGGGAATCAGATCGGGCTTTGTCTCGTGAACGCAAAACTTTTTTCTGATGTGGCCAAAGCCAAATCGGAATGGGAGACGACCTTTGACGCTGTGACGGACCTCCTCACTATCAGAGACAAAGATTATCGAGTCATCCTGGCCAATAAAGCGGCGCGCAGGCGGTTCGGATTGAAACTGGAAGAGCTGATCGGAAAAAGATGCTTTGAGGTTTTCCGTCACAGCGATAAACCTTGTGCAGGGTGTTATGTCTCTGAAACGATACTCACGAAGAACCCTGTCTCTATAGAACTGGAGAGTCAGTATTTGAAAGGCATCTTTCGATTCCATACGTTTCCCATTTTTGCTGAAACAGGGGAGCTGATCGGCGTGGTCGAATTGGCCAGGGAGGTCACCGAAGAGAAACGATTGGAGATAGAAAAAGATGTGGTTAATAATGTCAATAAAATACTTGCTTCCAGCCTCGATGTAAAGCAGGTGATCCAGGCCGTCCATTCTGAATTGAAGAGAGTATTGGATTGTGAAAGGATGACCGTTACCCTTTTCGATGAAGAGGAAAAAGGGTTTCATTTTCTCGCTTTGGCAAAACACACCGAACCCGCAGAATTAGTTGCTGGTACCGTGTATCCTCAAGAAGGAACTCATTTTGAAAGAGTGGTTGAAACAGGGTTGCCTGTCATGATTGCAGACACTGCGGAAAGTGATTCCTGGATCGGGCAAAAATTACTGAAAGAGGGAATTCGTTCCTCTTTACTCTTCCCCTTGGAATATAAAGGGAAAGTCATCGGCACGGTGAACTTTGGGAGTGGAAAGACGAACCACTTTTCAGAAACCTCGTTCGATCTGCTGCGGCAAATTGCCCCCGGAGTGGCTATTTCCATCCAAAACGCGTTGCTTTTTGAAGAGATAAAAAAGAGACTTGATGAATCGACGATTCTCTGCGAGATTACAAAGATTTCTTCCTTAGCCTCGTTAAATATGGATCAAATGCTAACGGAGATGGCAGAGAATCTGAGTAACCTTTTAAAGTTTGAATATCTTGCTATCTTCTTGGTTGAAGAAAATACAAAAAGATTGAAACCTTATACTTCCTCGAAAAGCCGTCGCCATCAACACGAGTATATTGAAGGTCTCGGGCTTTGTTTGGGTACGGGCATTACCGGGTGGGTGGCTGAAAAAGGCGAGCCCCTCCTCGTGAATAATGTGAAAGAAGATGGAAGGTATGTCTGCGGCGACGAGGACATATGTTCTGAAATGTGTGTTCCTCTGAAGATGGGGCAAAAAGTGATCGGAGTGATGGATGTACAAAGCAAAGAACCGAGTGCTTTTTCTAAAGATGACCTACGCCTACTTAACACCGCTGGGGGGCAAATAGCCACTGTTATCGAGAATATCCGTTTACGAGATGAGATTAAGGAGTCGGAAGAGAAGTATAGGACAGTCGTTGAGAACGCCCTGGACGGAGTCTGTGCTTTGGGGGGGGATTACCGGCTTAAATTTGTTAACCAGAGGCTCGCGGAAATCCTAGGTTCTACAAGGGAAGAATTAGTCAATGTGGACTTCCGACAATTTCTGGATGAAGAAGGCCGTAAGGTTGTGGCTGATCGAGAGGAGCGACAAAAGAGAGGGATGATGTTATCTCCCCATTTTGAATCAACGATTATTCGTAAAGGTGGGGGGATGAGGAATGCGGAAATCAGTGCTCGGACCATAAAAGATTCGAAAGGGAACGTGAACACCATCGCTATCCTTAAGGACATCACCGAGAAGAAAAAGATGGAAGAAGAGTTGTTCCGGGCTGAAAAACTTCGGGCTCTCGCGGAAATGGCGAGTGGTGTCGCCCATGATTTCAACAACGCCTTAGCGGCCATTCTCGGAAATACTCAACTCTTGCTTTATACCGCCCAAGATGAGGAGACGAAGGAAACCCTGCAGACGATCGCAAAGGTGGCCCAGGATAGCGCTCAAACGGTTCGCCGACTTCAGGACTTTACGAAGAAGAGGGTTCCTCAGGAACTTTCTGGCGTGGATGTGAACTCCATCATCAAAGATTCGATTGAGATTACTAAGCCGAAGTGGAAGGACGAGGCCCAAAGCAAGGGAGTTCCTATCGAAATCGTTTCAAATTTTGAGGAAATTCCCCCCGTGTTAGGAAATGACTCTGAACTGAGGGGGGTGTTCACCAACATGATCCTTAACGCCATTGAGGCGATGCCCGAAGGGGGGAAGATCGAAATTTCCACGCTTAAGAAAAAGAAGGATGTGATCATCCAGATTTCAGATACAGGCATTGGGATCGCTGAAGAGGCGAAAAAGAAGATTTTTGAACCCTTTTTTACGACGAAACCATTTACCAATACAGGGTTGGGGTTAAGCATGTCTTATGGGATCATCAAAAGGTTTGGGGGAGAGATCGAGGTCGTGAGCGAACTTGAATACGGAGCGACCTTCACCATCATTTTGCCCATTGGAGAAGAGGAAAAAGACGAAGCCGTCTCCCCGCAAACTGTCAAACAGGGAAGACAAGCCCGTATCCTGGTGATCGATGACGAGGAGGTTGTCCGGAGTGTCCTTTCTAGGACTCTTGCCAAAGTCAACCACCAGGTGACCCTGGCAGCGAATGGGGAAAAGGGTATTCAGCTCTTTAAAGAGGAAAAATTTGATATGGTTCTCACTGACCTAGGAATGCCTGGGATGTCGGGTTGGGAGGTATGTAGGATGGTCAAAAAGATAAGCCCTGACACACCCGTGGGAATGATTACCGGATGGGGGGCGGAGATGAGCCAGAGCAAAATGGACGAGTATGGTCTTGATTTTCTTATCTCCAAGCCCTTCGATTTAAACCAAATATTGAACGTGGTCGCCGAAACCATGGAATCCAAGGGGGGATGATTTTTATATTTTCCGATTTCTTCCATCCTGATCGCCGTGATCCACTTTATCCTTTCCTTCACGAATGACCTCAAACAGAAGTTCCTGGAAAGCCTGCTGTTAGCGAGTACTTTGTTATCTTATCGATAAACCATCCATCCTCAACATCTTTCCTGTTGATTTTTGCCTGCTTTTGTTATAGATAAAGTCGTATCTATCGTCACAAAAGAAAGGAGGGTTTATTTATGAAAAGAGGGGGATTTCTTTCTGGTATCTTCGTTTTTTCAGTTCTTTTTCTCACCCCATGCGCTTACGGACAAGATATTCCTATCGGATTCTTTGCGCCCATCACCGGACCGGCAGCCGCTGACGGCGCGAGCGCTAAACATGCGGTAGAGCTGGGACTGAAAGAAGTGAATGATGCCGGGGGTATCAAAGGGAAAAAGGTAAATTTAATTATCTATGACGATCGGCTGAACCCCCAGGAGGCTGTTGCCATTGCCAACAAGCTGATCGAGAAGGACAAAGTCGTGGGTGTGGTCAGTGGTTCTTACAGCGGCCCAACACGGGTGACGGCACCGATTTTCCAGAAGGCTGGAATTCCGATGGTGGCGGGTTATGCCGTGCATCCGGACGTCACCTGGGATTCAAAAGAAAAGAAGCCTAACGATTTTTGCTTCCGCAACGGTTTTCTCGGCGAGATTGAGGGAGCAGCGGCTGCTGAATTTGCAGTCAAGAATTTAAAAGCCAAAAAAATAGCTCTCATTTTTATGGACAATGACTTCGGAAGGGCGATCTCTTCAGGCTTTGCCGAGAGAGCAGAAAAATTGGGCGTAACGATCCTCACCAAACAGATGTATAAATTCCCGGGGGAAAAAGATTTTCGTCCTTTTCTCACCCGGATCAAGGAGGGAAATCCTGATGTCATCTTCGCCGCAGGGTATTATAACGAAGCAGCCTCTATCGTCCGTCAGGCTAAAGAATTGGGAATTACAAGCCAGATATTAGGAGAAGAGGGTTTTGATTCGCCCAAGTTTTTGGAGATTGCCGGGCCAGCTGCAGAGGGTGTGATCATTGCTACAAATCTCGATCGGGATGACCCTCGGCCACTCGTTCAAAACTTCCTGAAAAATTACCGAAAGGCCTACAATGAAGATGCGGATATGGTTGGAGCCTCCAGTTATGATGCTTTTATGATTCTCGTCAATGCCATCGGGAAGGCAGGGACAGACCCCAAGGCGATCCAGAAGGCTCTCCTGGAGACCAAAGATTACGATGGCCTGACGGGTAAGATCAGCCGCTTTGTTCAAGGTGAGGTGGTCAAACCTGTTCAGATTCAAGTGGTCAAAGGCGGAAAGTTCCGTCGGCTTGGGGTAGTCGATAACCCAGAAGTCATTACCCCGCTTACAAAATAATACTTAAGCTTCCAGCTTAATAGTTCGGAGCGATGAGTTCGGAGTTCGGAGATGCAAGAAAACTCCGAACTCAAAACTTCGAACTCAAACTATTTATGCTCTGGCAACAACTCGCTAACGGAATTGCCATAGGCAGCGTCTATGCCCTGATTTCCCTCGGGCTGACGATGGTCTATGGAATTCTGCGAATTCTTCACGTCGCTCATGCTGGTATTTATGCCCTGGGGGCTTATGTCGGACTCTTCTCTTTTCGGCTCATCGGCGACTTCTGGCTATCTTTAATCGCCGGGATGACGGGAGCGGCGATAGCCGGATATCTTGTAGAACGGTTCCTATACACGCCACTCCTCCATCTGCCAAGGATTGCCCCCCTCATCGTATCGATTGGTCTCTTCACATCCATGGAGGAAGCCTTTCGCATTGTCGCGGGACCCCATACGCTGGCGTACAACGCCCGTGTCGGGCTGGGTGATCTTTCGGTCGGCAGCTTCCATCTGACAGAGACCCAAATCCTTATTCTCTTTGTTACTTTCGCAATCTTAATTTTTCTCTGGGCCTTCCTCGCCAAGACCCGCACAGGCTTGGCGATGCGGGCCTGCGCCCAGGATCCTGAAACAACCTCAGCATTCGGGGTGAATGTGAGCGCGGTCATTGCAGTAAACTTTCTGATCGGCTCGGCCATGGCTGGCGCAGCAGGAGTTCTGATTGGAGTCTACGATAACCAGGTGTGGCCTACCATGGGCAGTATTCCGGCCTATAAAGCTTTGGCCATTGTTGTTCTCGGAGGCTTGGGAAATATTCCAGGAACGGTGCTTGCATCGATCGGGGTCGGATTGGCTGAGACGTTCTTCATTGGTGTCCTCGCCATTCCCTTCCCGAGGGATGCCGTGGCCTTCGTGGCCATGATCATCGTTTTGATGTTTAAACCCTATGGACTGTTAGGAAAGGCCTAACGGCGGGGGTATAGCCTATGGCGAATAGCCTAAGGCTCATGGCGTATAGCGTATAGGTTTAGTTCCTAATCAGAATTTGCGATAAGCCATCGGCCATCAGCGAACTTATGATCAGCGGATATCTCATCACCATTCTCATCACCATCGTTATTTATGCCATGCTGGCGCATAGCCTCAACATTATCACCGGTCATGCAGGGCAGATCTCCCTCGGCCATGCCTCTTTCTTCGGCATCGGCGCCTATACGTCGGCCATGCTCTATACGGAGGCTGGGTTCTCATTTTGGATCTCTGTCCCCCTGGCTGCCGTTGCGGCGGGGATCGTTGGAGCCTTGCTAGGAATCCCTTGTTTACGAGTCCGCGACGACTTTCTGGCCATCACGACGATGGGCATTAATTTTGTTGTGGAAGCCATTTTTCTCTACATTCCCTTCTTCGGCGGTGCGATGGGTATTGGAGGAATCAACCTTCCCAGATGGTTTGGACGTGAAATGACCAAGCCCGAGTATTTCATCCTCATTCTCATCGTCTTCGCTCTTCTGCTCTTGCTGGATCGTCGAATGGGACGTTCATGGATTGGATTGGCATGGGCCTCGATCCGGGAAGATGAACAGGCTGCGGCGGCAATGGGAGTGGATGTTGTACGTTTTAAAGTTGTGGCCTTTATTCTCGGCAGCGCCATTGCCGGGCTGGCTGGCGGATTTTATGCCCACTTTCTAACCTTCATCATGCCCCAGAATTTCGGCTTCGGCCAATCCATCGTCATTCTTTCCATGGTGGTCTTCGGTGGAATCGGGAGCCGTTGGGGTCCGATCGTCGGGGCCATCATTCTGGGAGTTCTGCCGGAGGTCTCCAGACCCATCATGGAGTACCGCATTTTACTCTATGGGATCCTTCTCCTAGGCATGATGAGGTTCCAGCCCGGTGGCCTCTTGGGTCCTGAATCGATCCTTCCAAGGATTCTCCGGCGATCTGTTTACGGCCTGCGAGGCCAGGGGTAGACATCCATGTCTCTTTTGGAAGTGAGGGCTCTGAGTAAGGAATTCGGCGGCCTGCGCGCCCTGGATGGGGTGAGTTTTACCGCGGGAGAAGGGGAGATCCTGGGGATCATCGGTCCCAATGGAGCAGGTAAGACGACGCTCTTCAACCTTATTTCAGGCGTCTACCCTCCATCGAATGGGGAAATGAGCTTTCAAGGGGAGTCGATTCTTCGCCTGAAGCCCCACCAGATCAGCCGCTTGGGCATCGGCCGAACTTTTCAAATCGTCCGCCCCTTTCAAAATTTGGATGTTGAGACCAATGTCCTGGTAGCCTTTGGACATCGTTACTATCCTTCTCTCTGGAAATCCAGTGCGCCTTTTAGGCAACCTGGAATCCTCAGGGAGGTCCAGACACTCATTGAGAGAGCCGGTCTTCGGCCCTATACGAAGCAGTTAGCCAAGAATCTTCCCCTCGGTTTTAAGAAGCGTCTCGAAATCGCCCGCGCCCTCGCGCTCAGGCCGCGCCTCCTTCTTCTGGATGAACCTTCTGCTGGTTTGCGTTTTGAAGAATCAGCCCAACTCATGGAGCTGATACGTCAGGTGCTCGATGAAGGGATTGGCGTCCTTCTGATCGAGCACAACATGCACGTCGTCATGGACCTCTGCAAACGGATCGTGGTTCTGGATCACGGTTCAAAGATTGCGGAAGGTTCTCCTGAGGAGATTCGTTCAAACTCCCTGGTCATCCAGGCCTATCTGGGGAAGGAGACATAAATGCTGGAAGCTCGGGAGATGGAGGTTTCTTACGGCGAGTTTTTGGCCCTGCGGGGGATAACCTTCACGGTCAAGGAAGGGGAGCTGGTGACGATCATCGGAGCCAATGGGGCGGGCAAAAGTACGATTCTTCGGGCGGTCATGGGGTTGGTGAAATGCCGAAAAGGAGAAATCTTCTTCAAAGGCGAGAATATTACGTTGAGCCCCCCTCATCACCGGGCTCGTTTGGGCATCAGTCTTGTTCCAGAAGGAAGAAGAATTTTCCCTGACCTTACCGTGGCTGAAAACCTAATTATGGGAGCCTACATTCAAGAAGACAGGAAAGCGATTCCGTCCCGCATGGAAGAAGCCTTTGGCCTTTTTCCGGTTTTAAAAGAAAGACAGAATCAGGTGGGCAAAACCTTGAGCGGCGGAGAGCAACAGATGCTGGCCATCGCCCGGGCTTTGATGTCCGGACCCCGGGTGATTTTGATGGATGAGGTATCCTTAGGGTTGATGCCGATCTATGTGGAGGAAACGTTTAAGGTCATCCAAAACCTCCACCGGCAAGGAGTGACCATTTTGCTCGTGGAGCAAAACGCCCGCAAAGCCCTCGCTGCGGCAGATAGGGGGTATGTGCTCGAAACCGGCGAGATTGTTTTGAGTGATCAAGCTGAAAAATTGGCCCTGAACCCTCAGGTCAAGAAAGCCTATTTAGGTGGGGCATGAGACATGGTATCAAAACAAGTTGGGCTGGCGGTTTATAACGAGGAAGGAATTTGTTGTTGACGATGAGGTGAGACTATGGAAAAGAAAAAAGTACAGGTCAAGGAGAAGGCGGAGACACTGACGGGCATTCAAGTCGGGATCAAGGCGCCTCGAGGATCGAAAATTACCTGCAAGAGCTGGCAGACGGAGGCCGCCTTAAGAATGTTGATGAATAACCTCGATTCAGAGGTGGCTGAAAAACCGGCCGAGCTCATCGTCTACGGAGGTTCTGGGAAAGCGGCCAGAAACTGGGACGCTTATCATTTGTTGGTTGAATGTTTGAGAAATTTAGAAAATGATGAAACACTGCTAGTCCAATCGGGCAAACCTGTTGGGATCTTTAAGACTCACCCAGATGCCCCTCGGGTTTTGATTTCAAATTCGATGTTGGTTCCCAATTGGGCCAACTGGGAAAAGTTCAGAGAGTTGGAAGAGTTGGGGCTCACGATGTATGGCCAGATGACGGCAGGAAGCTGGATCTACATCGGAACCCAGGGAATCCTTCAGGGGACTTATGAAACTTTCGCCTCTGCAGCGAAGAAACATTTTGGAGGGTCACTCAGAGGGAGACTCATCCTTTCAGCGGGCCTCGGAGGAATGGGGGGAGCTCAACCTTTAGCAGCTACCATGAACGAAGGGGTCTTTTTAGGGGTGGAAGTTGATCCGGCAAGGATTAAACGCCGCCTTGAGACAGGATATTTGGATGTGATGGTCGATCGTTTGGAAGATGCGCTTATTTTGGCTTTAGGGGCAAAAGAAAAGGGGATTCCTAAATCCATTGGCCTCGTAGGAAATGCAGCAGAAATTCTTCCAGAGATCGTGAAGCGAGGGATCGTTCCGGATTTGGTCACAGACCAGACGTCAGCCCATGATGCGCTAAATGGGTATATTCCTTCGGGAATAACTCTTGATGGAGCCTTTGAACTTCGGAGGAAAGAACCACAAACCTATATTCGCCGGGCCATGGAGGCGATGGCTGTTCATGTCCAGGCGATGCTGGAATTGCAGAAGAAGGGATCGATTGTCTTTGACTATGGTAATAATATTCGAGCCCAGGCATTCCAGGCAGGGGTAAAAGAGGCATTCGATTATCCCGGATTCGTTCCTGCCTTTATCCGGCCTCTCTTTTGCGAGGGCAAGGGGCCCTTCCGCTGGGCTGCTCTGTCGGGAGATCCTGAGGATATCTATCGGACGGATGACGCGATTCTAAAGGAATTTCCTGACGATGTTTCTCTGGCGAGGTGGATCCAATTGGTGAAGGAGAAGGTAAAATTTCAAGGACTGCCGGCAAGGATCTGTTGGTTGGGATACGGCCAGAGGGCGAGGATCGGAAAAGTGTTTAACGATATGGTTGCCAAGGGAAAACTCAAAGCACCGATTGTGATTGGAAGAGATCATCTTGACAGTGGTTCGGTCGCCTCGCCCTATCGTGAGACAGAGGGGATGAAGGATGGAAGCGATGCCATTGCCGACTGGCCTATTTTGAATGCCCTGCTCAATGTGGCTGCCGGAGCGACCTGGGTGTCTGTCCATCACGGCGGGGGAGTGGGGATTGGTTACTCCATTCATGCCGGGATGGTGGTTGTCGCTGATGGAACTAAGGATGCGGAAAGAAGGCTGATGAGGGTATTGACGACAGATCCCGGAACCGGCGTGATGCGTCATACGGACGCGGGATATGAAGAAGCGATCCAAACCGCGAAAAAAAAGGGGATTAAAATCCCAGGGGTGACGATCTATCAGCGATAGTTCGTACTCCGAGTTCAATAAGCAAGTGCAACAGGCAATAAACGATTTGATACTTCGACGGCACCAAACCCCACCCTTTAGGACGGGGTGAAAAGCGCCGCTCAGTATCAACCCTGAGCAACCCCCGGGCTTTAAACCGGGGAAAGTCGAAGGGTTGATTTCCTTCAAGGTTTGTGATAATAGTCTCAAGTATTTCGGGGGGTTCGAAAAAACTCCCAGACTAATCATTTGAAGGAGGAGATGGATATGAAAAAAAGCTGGATTTCAGGGATGATGGTTCTGGTATTCTTAATGGCGGGTTCTGCGTTCGGTGCTGAACCGATCAAACTGGGTATGTCTACCTGGCTCGGATACGCACCCTTATATCTGGCCAAAGAAAAGGGGTTTTTTAAAAAACAGGGTGTGGATGTGGAGGTCGTTGTGATCGAAAGCCCTGCGGATAGACGGGCAGCTTTTGCCGCCGACAAGATTCAGGGAATGGCGACGACCGTGGATACGCATGTGATGACCACAGCCGCGGAGAACCCGATTCCGGTAAAACAGGTTTTGGCCCTTGATGATTCCCATGGGGGCGACGGCATGGTGGCGAAAAAGGAGATTAAAACGATTAAAGACCTGAAAGGGAAGACCGTCGCTGCTCAACTCGGTGCAGGGGCAAGCTATTTCTGGCTTAACTATGTACTGGCGCAGAATGGGATGAAGCTTGCTGATCTCAAGGCGATTGATATGAAGGCAGGCGATGCAGGCTCCGCCTTTGTGGCCGGCAAGGTGGATGCCGCTGTGACGTGGGAACCATGGCTCTCCAAAGCCAAGGAGACCCCCTTTGGCCACGTTCTGCTTTCAAGCGATAAGACCCCCGGGATTATTGTGGACTCCCTGGCTTTCAAGCCTGACTTTTTGAAAAAACGTGGGGCAGATGTGAAGAAGATTGTCGCGGGATGGTATGAGGCGGTTAAGTTTGCTGCCGATAATCCAAAAGAAGCGGATGCGATCATGGCGAAATTCACAGGCCAGAAACCCGAGGAATTCACAAAAGAAAAGACAGGTGTTCGGTTCTATGGCGTAAAAGAGAATAAGGATTATTTTGGGACGCCACAAAAACCTGGTCTTCTTTACACCGTGACCCAACGCGCTGCAGACCTCTGGTTTGAATTGAAGTTGATCAAGACCAAACCCAAGGCAGCCGATTTGATCGATGGTTCATTCCTTTAACCGATGGATGGGAAAAAAGAAAAGGAACGGAGGGGGGCTCCCCGGAAACTTGAGAATCTCTTGAGTCCAAGGGAGCCCATCCCTAAAGGCCTCTATTTCATTCTTGCGCTGAGCAGTTTTGCCTTCTTCCTCATCCTATGGTCCGTTCTCACCTATGGGCGATTCGTCGATCCCCTGTTTCTTCCATCTCCAGGAAGGGTCTTCCAGGCGGGTGTTGATCTCTTCTTGGAATTGGAGTTCACGACCGATATCCTGAACAGTGTATACCGAGTGATGATGGGATTTATCATTGCAGCCCTTATCGGAGTCCCCATCGGTTTGATTATGGGAACCTTCAAGGTTGCAGAGGCCTTTACAGAACCTGTGGTGGGCTTCGTACGATATATGCCTGCCTCTGCCTTTATCCCTCTGTTCATCCTCTGGCTGGGAATCGGCGATATTGAAAAGATTGCCATTATTTTTGTGGGAAGTTTCTTCCAACTCGTCCTGATGGTGGCTGTCGTCGCCAAGAATGTGCATAAAGACATGTTGGAGACGGCCTATACGTTGGGAGCAAAACGATTTCAAGTGATCCGGAAGGTTCTGCTTCCGGCAAGCCTCCCGGGGATTGTCGACACCCTGAGGATTATTGTAGGATGGGCGTGGACCTACATCATCGTCGCTGAATTGGTCGCCTCTGCTTCGGGGATCGGTTATATGATCATCAGCTCCCAGAGGATGCTCCGTACCGGAAATATCATTTTCGGGATTCTTACGATTGGAATGCTGGGCCTCCTCACAGACTTTTTCTCCAAATGGCTTTATAATAAATTATTTCCGTGGGTGGAATGAGAAAGTGGAAGAAGGGATCAAACTCCATATCCATAACGTTTCCAAGATCTACCGCTCGGAGGGTCACGAAGTGGTGGCCATCGATGAGATCGATCTCAAGATAAGGAACAAAGAGTTTGCGACGATCCTGGGCCCTTCAGGATGTGGGAAGTCCACGCTCCTTCGCATTGTGGCAGGACTGATCAAGCCGACTCGAGGAGTGGTCAGACTGGACGGGAATGTGATCAGCGGACCCGGTCAGGATCGGGGGATGGTTTTTCAGAGCTACACCCTCTTTCCCTGGCTCACGGTGAAAGAGAATATTCAGTTCGGACTCGAAATCTCGGGCATGTCGAAAATGAAACAAGAAGAGATCAGTCAAGAGTTCGTGGTGAAGGTTGGTCTGAAAGGGTTTGAACATACGTACCCGAAGGGGCTTTCCGGCGGGATGAAGCAGAGGGTTGCCATCGCGAGAGCTCTAGCCAACAATCCTGCCATTTTGCTCCTGGACGAACCCTTCGGTGCCCTCGATGCTCAGACGCGGGCACTCATGCAGGAGCTCCTCACCCAAGTTTGGGAAGAACTTCATCAAACCATCCTTTTTGTTACCCACGATGTGGAAGAGGCCATCTTCCTTTCGGATCGAGTCTTCGTCATGACTGCCAGGCCGGGGAAGATCAAGGCTGAGATTGATATCCCTTTGGAGCGACCCAGAAGCTATGAACTCAAGTCGATGGAAGACTTCCTTAACCTGAAAAAACAGGCCCTCGCCCTCATCCGAGAAGAAGCGATCAAGGCGACACTGGGTAAAGAATCAATCTGAATCGGACAGGTCAGGAGGCTTATTCGGAAGCTTTGTTCTAGAACGGAAGAGAGAGGAGAAGAAGAGTTGAAAGTGGAGAATCTTACGCGAAAAGGAATCTCAAAAATTGAATCCTATGTTCCCGGGAGGTCGATTGAGGAGGTTCAAAAAGAGTTCGGGGCTAAAAGATGGATTAAACTGGCTTCCAATGAAAATCTGCTGGGTCCTTCTCCCAAGGCAATAGCAGCCATTCGGAAGGAACTTCCCAATATCTATCTTTACCCAGAAGGCCCTTGTACGGTTTTAAGAAAGGCTCTGGCCGGGAAGTTTGCGATTTCAGAAAAAATGGTCGTTCTCTCCAATGGCGCTGATAATCTCATTCTCATGATCGCGAATGCCTTTGTGAATGAAGGAGATGAAGTGATGATGGCCGATCCCACGTTCTCGGTCTATACCAATGTGACTCAGATTATGGGTGGAAAGCCAATCAAGGTAAAATTGAAAGACTTTGCCCATGATCTGGAGTCCATGTTGAAGAAGGTTAACCGAAAGACAAAATTAGTTTTCATCTGCAATCCGAATAATCCGACGGGAACGACTATCTCCCTCGAGGCATTCAACCATTTTCTCTCCAAAGTTCCGAAAAGTGTCATCGTTGTCCTGGATGAAGCCTATGGGGACTTTGCTGAAGATGCGTTTTATCCCAATGGCTTGGACTATATCAAAGAAAGAAAGCAGCTCATCGTTCTGCGGACCTTTTCAAAGGTTTATGGACTGGCAGGGTTAAGGATTGGTTATGCCTTAGGGAGGGAAGACTTAGTAGACTGCCTTTATCAAGTGAGAGATCCTTTCCCTGTCCATCGGCTGGCGCAGGTGGCTGCCGTGGCCGCCCTGAACGATGAGGATCATGTGATACGATCCATTCAATTAGTCTACGAGGGGAAAAGGTATCTCTATAAGGAACTGGATAGGATAGGGCTCTCTTATGTTCCCAGCCAGGCCAACTTTATCTTCATCGATTTTGAAAAAGATTCTGGAGAGATTTTTAAGGCCCTCTTGAAAGAAGGCATCATCATTCGTCCTGGAAAGGTGTGGGGTTATCCTACTTTCGCCAGGTTAACGATTGGTAGAATGGAGGATAACCGCAGATTCATCAACGCTCTCAAAAAGATTCTTAAACGTTAATTTCGTTATGAACGTTAGCATCGTTTAGACCGTTGAGACCGTTAAATCGTTGGAGCGGTCCAAATGAACAAAACGGACTCAACGAACTTAACCAAAAATGGCCTCGAAAATTTACGTTGATCTCATCATCAAAAACGCTGGGGAACTACTCACGCTTTCTCCTTCCTTTAAGGAAGAATCAGGGTTGGGGATGATTCGAAATGGAGCAGTCGCAATAAAAAAGGGAAGGATCTTCTGGATTGGGAAAACAGAAGAGATGTCTGGAAAGTTCTCCTTGAATCGGGACGGCCGGGAAATGAATGCCACGGGAAAAGTGGTCATGCCTGGTCTCATCGATGCTCATACGCATCTCGTCTTTGCCGGGTCAAGAGAGAATGAATTTGAGCAAAGAATTCAGGGCCTCTCCTATCAGGAAATTGCAGGGAGAGGGGGGGGGATCCTCTCAACGGTTGAAGCTACTAGAAATTCTTCTTTTGATGAACTTTTTTCCCTTGGGAAGAAAAGATTGGACCGGATGCTTTCCAAGGGGGTGACAACCGTGGAAGCAAAAAGCGGATACGGACTTTCTCTCCAGGATGAAATTAAGATTCTCACAGTGATGAAAGCCTTGCAGGAGAGCCATCCCATTGATATCGTCCCCACCTTTTTAGGAGCCCATACCTTTCCAAAGGAATTCAGAGATGATCGGGCGCAATATATGGGTCTCCTTACCGAAGAGATGATTCCCAAGGTGGCTCAGGAAAGACTCGCAGAATTTTGCGATGTCTTCTGTGAAGAGAAGGCTTTTACCCTTGAAGAGTCGAAGCAGATTCTTGAGACCGGGAAGCGATATGGTCTTAAACCCAAGATCCATGCAGACCAGTTGAGCTCAGGGGGTGGAGCAGAACTGGCGGCAGAGGTCCATGCCTATTCTGCTGATCATTTAGAATACGCGAGCCCAGAGGGTATCAAGAAAATGGCTGAGAAGGGGGTCACTGCGGTTTTATTGCCAGGGGCAAGTTTTTCTCTCTCTATGCAGAAATACCCTGCTGCTAGAGACATGATCGAACAAGGAGTGGCTGTTTCGCTCGCCACGGATTTAAATCCTGGCTCTTCGATGACCGAGTCCCTTCCCATGATGATGACAATGGGTTGTATCCTATTCAAGATGATCCCCAAAGAGGTGATTCAAGCGACGACGATTCATGCGGCAAGATCCATGGGACGAGAGAAAGAGGTTGGCAGTCTGGAAGTTGGAAAACAAGCCGATATCTTATTACTCGACATTCCAAATTATCGTTATCTCCCTTATCACTTTGGCGTGGACCATGGTGAATACGTCATCAAGAGGGGTAAAATCGTTTATCATCGTCAGTAGTTTTTTGAGATTAGAAAAATTTCAAATTCGAAGCACGAAATGCCCGCCCCGTGAAAACGGGGCGAAATTCGGAACAAGTCCCGCCAAGGCAGGATTCAGAATCCAAATGAATTAAACTTTGGAAATTTGAATTTGGGATTTGTTTCGCCTGCCTGTGCGAAGTCCCGCATTGCGGGACGAAGCCAGGGGTTTCGATATTCGGGTTTCGAATTTTGCAGTCAACATCGTTGGTCTGAAATATTCCTGGTGAGGTAAGTTGTGCATGCGACTTCTTGAATGCGTTCCCAATATCAGCGAGGGCAGGGATCAAGAGAAGATCGCTTCGATTGCAGAGGAAGTGAAAAAACACAAAGGGGTCAGGCTTCTCGATTATTCTTCAGATAGAGACCATCACAGGAGTGTGTTCACTTTCATTGGTGAACCCGAAGCGATTAAAGAGGCTGCCTTCTCCTTCACCATGAAGGCCCTCGACCTCATTGATATGCGGGAACACAAGGGAGGTCATCCCCGTCTGGGAGCAGTGGATGTCATTCCCTTTGTTCCCATTCATGGGGTAGAGATGGAAGAGGCCGTTCAAATAGCCCATGAATTTGGAAAGGGGTTGGGGAAAAGGGGGATTCCTATCTTTTTTTATGAAGAAGCAGCGACCCGACCGGAGAGAAAAGACCTCCCTTCCATTCGAAAAGGAGAGTATGAGGGGTTGGTGGAGAAGATGAAAGACCCCCAATGGAAGCCCGATGAAGGACCGGATCGTTTCAATCCAAAATCCGGCGCGACGGTTGTGGGAGCTCGATTCCCTCTGGTAGCGTATAATATCAATCTCAAAACAAAAGACCTCTCCTTCGCCAGAGAGATTGCCAAAAAAGTCCGGTTCAAAGATGGAGGATTCCCTCACGTCAGGGCCATGGGAGTTGATCTGAAGGAAAAAGGGATGGTCCAGGTTTCGATGAACCTGACGCATTATCGAGTGACCAATATCCCAAAAGTATATGAATTCATCAAGGAAGAGGCTCTGAAGAAGGGGATAGAAATCGAGGACTCAGAGATTGTAGGGTTGATTCCCTTAGGTGCCTTAGAAGGTGTCGTCCAATACTATTTGAAATGCCAGCCGTTTTCGGTTCGCCAGGTCATTGAGCAGCGAATTTTAGAATTTGAATGAGATGGAGGGATGATGGAACTCAAACGATTCTTAGACAAACTGTCTTCAGATACCCCTACCCCTGGGGGAGGAAGTGTTTCTGCCTTGGCAGGGGCATTATCTGCCTCGCTCGTGGCCATGGTGGCAGGGCTTTCCTCCAGGAAGAATAAAACAAAAATGAAAGGGATGGAAGAGATAAGAAGGAAAGGATTGTCCATTCAAAAAAGGCTCTTTCGGGCGATTGATGAGGATTCAAAATCTTTTGATGCCGTCATAAAAGCCTTTCGCCTTCCTAAAGACTCAGAAAAAGAACGCCTCCGTCGGGTCAGAGAGATTCAAAAGGCCTATCAAAGAGCCACCCGTACACCCCAACTGGTATGTCAAAAATCCCTTCAACTCTTGGAATATTCCAAAACTCTTATTTTAAAGGGCAACCCGAATGCGATCAGCGATGCAGGAGTAGCTGCATTTCTTGCTGATGCTGCCTTCGCAGGGGGGGTACTCAATATTAACATTAACTTAGTGGCCGTGACTGAAAAAGCCTTTGCCAAGAAAATGAATATTTTGATGAAAAACTGGGCAAGAAAGAGAAATCAAGTGATGAAGGCAATTCTCAAGAAACTGATCGGAGCACATCAGGGTTAAGAGAGTCCGAATTTCCATCCCTATTTTGTTAGGGGGTTATTTTAAGAATTTTTTTAAAGTCCTGTTATTGAGGAAAGATATGTCAAAACCTTGTACTTCTATCACAGCGTTCCTTTTTCTTATTCTAGCCGTCTCTCCGATCATGGGTCAGGAAAACCTGCCTGTTCTAATTAAAAAGGTGGAATCCTCGATCGTTGTCGTTGTGACTTATAGCAAGGAAGGGAACATGCTCGGTCAAGGAACCGGTTTTTTTGTCGATGAAGAAGGAGATGTGATCACGAATTCTCATGTCCTGCAGGGGGCAAGCCGTGCCGTGATCATCACAACAGACGGCAAGGAATACCCTATTCAAAAGATTCTCGCTGAAGACAAGGAAGGCGATTTAGTCCGGGTTTCGGTAGAGATTTCAAAAGAAGCCGCAAGACCCTTACCCGTCAGCGCAAGAATTCCCGAGGTAGGGGAGAGGGTCATTGTCATCGGGACGCCCCTGGGACTTGATAAAACGGTCTCGGATGGTATTGTCTCTGCTGTTAGAGACATACCTGCATTCGGGAAAATCATTCAGCTAACCGCTCCCATCTCCCCTGGGTCAAGTGGCAGCCCAGTGATCAACATGAAAGGAGAGGTGATCGGAATCGCGACCTTTTTTGTGGTGGCGGGTCAAAACCTCAACTTTGCCATTCCTGGAGAGAGGATGGCAAAACTGACCATGGGGAAGGGGGAAGCCCTTTCTGAGCGGGAAGAAGGGAGAATAAAGGATTGGCTTGCCTCGGCAGAAGGACTTTACGCCACCGGGCTTCGTTTCCTTTGGGCAGAGGACTATGAGAAGGCTCTCCCCTATTTTGTTGAGACGGTCAAGAGAAACCCGGGCCATGCCGCAGGGTATTTCCAAAAGGGATATTGTTTGGCCAAACTTGGACAGTACAAAGAGGCCATTGAGTCTTACAAACAAGCCCTTCGCATCATCCCCAGGGAGGCTGGAGTCCATAGTAATCTGTGCGCTGCCTACGGAAAGGTTGGTCGCTATGATGAAGCGATTGAATTCTGCAAACGGGCTACCCTGCTCAAGCCCGATTTCGCCGAAGCTTATAGTAATTTGGGGTGGTCTTATCAAAGGGTGGGACGTTATCAGGAAGCCATCCAGGCATGTAAGGAGGCCATTCGTCTTAAACCTGATTTTTCTCCGGCTCACTATAATCTTGGAAATAGTTACGCTGCTGTGAAAAAATATGAAGAAGCCATCGATTCCTACAAAGAGGCGATTCGCATCCAATTCGATTACGCAGAAGGACATTTGGACTTAGGGGCAGCTTATTTTCACACAGGCCGTATTGAAGAGGCGATGGTCTCTTATAAGCAGGCCATCCGGTTGAAGCCTTCTCTGGCTGAAGCCCATCTCAACTTGGGGATGTCTTATTTGAGGCTTGGGGACAAGGGATCCGCCATCGAGGAATATAAGGTTCTGAAGGAATTGGATAAGGAACTTGCAAATAGACTTTTTAATCTGATTTATGAGTAAATTTTAAATTTTGATGGATGGAGAGATCCCGATGAGAGGTTTAAAAGGGGCCTGCCATGCCAACCCCGAAACGGGACAAAAGTCTAAGCTAGACGGCCAGGGCTCGGGCGGGCTCTACCGTTCTATTTATATGGTTCTTACCCTTAGAGCTTTTTACAGCGGGGAAAGAAATTCCTCCCCGCTGTAAATTTACCAGAGGGATTCAGATATCCACACGTTTTGGATATCTGAATCCCTTTACACAGAAGGTTTCTCGACGAAGCGCGCTTGTGTCCGGTGAAGAATATTTATTTCTTTGGGGGAACGATCGCTTCCTTGCAAGCCTTAGCGATACGCATCTTCACTACGGTCTTGGCTGGGATATTGATCGGTTCACCCGTGGCCGGATTTCTTCCTAGACGGGCTTTACGCTTAACCAGGACAAGTTTCCCGATCCCGGGGAAGGTGAAGGCTCCAACCTTCTTGGTCTCGGCGATCGCTAACCCTGCCATCTCATCAATGACGGATAAAGCAATCTTTTTGGAAAGGTCAAACTTGTTCGCGAAAAATGAAACGGTCTGGGCCTTGGTAAGGGGTTTCTTTGCTGCCATACTCTTTCCTCCTCTTGGATAAGTTATTTAAAGTCTAAGTATACAAAAAAGTTTTTAAAAAGCAAGTACAAAATCACTCAGAAGAAAATTTGGAGCGGGCAGCGGGGTTCGAACCCGCGACCCCCGGCTTGGGAAGCCTGCAAGGTTTCTTTTTAACAATTCCTACTGAGTGATGTCAAGTTTTATTTTCATTTGCTGCAGTTTCTTAATTTTGTTTTATTGCTATTCTGCGATATTGAGTGACATCGCCTTTGGACAGGTATATGGACACCTACACCCCCGCATATACGCTCCGGCCCTCTCCATAGTAACTCTCAAAGATATGCTGATAGACAGCGTTGCATTTCTGAGTGTAAATATCCCGAGTAAACACATCGGGAAGTTCATCCAGTTTATCCTCGACGGTCACACGAACAGCCGCCCGTGTCGCCTGCGTCTTTCGCCAGTCGAGCACCAGCTTTTCCCGTTTCAGCGTCTCCAACAGTTCACGGGCGAGGCTTTTGACTTGCCCCTCTTCCTTTTTGGTGAGTTTCATCTCGGGCTTGGTGATGAGGTCAAAGACCGCCAGTTCTTCCTCGGACAGCCCCTCCGAAACCCCCCGTTTTTCCTCTTCTTGCAGTTCCTTTACAAACTTGAGCAGTCGCTCAAAGAACTCCTCCAAGTTGGCCGCACCCTGATTATATTCATCGATCATCTGTTGGAATTTCTCCAAGTAATCAACCCGGGTCTTGTTCAGTCGCACCATCTTTTCCAAGGCAGAATTGATGGCACCACGGAGTTTTTCGATCTCCATGCGTCTCCGTTCTTTGGCAAACTCCTTTTTGAGAGTCTTAAAGTCAATCTCGCTGAGGTCAATCAATTTTTTCTTCCCATAGGGGGTCACCGGCTCCCGGATGACATACCCTTTGGCTGTGATATTATCGTCCAACAGACCCTCCACCTTCTCCATGACCTCGGATACGTCGGCCTCGGGCTGAAGGGCCTCTATTTTCAGTTGGATGGCCCGGAACAGGGCACAGACAGGGACAAACTCGTTGGCCTCGCAGTCGGGGAGTATGGCCTTGTAGATACGGTTAACAGTATTGGAGAGGTTAATAAACCGCTTTTTTGTGGTGTCATTGATCAAGATTGCGTCAACGGCCTCATCCAGTAACTTCACCCGCTCAAATCCTTTTGCGGCGATGATGGGTTCCACTTCGACACACACTTCTTTGAGGAACTGGATAGTCTGGGCGATGGCGGTTTTGAGCATGGCGACGAGTTTCGCCTTCTCTTTGACTGGTTCTTCTCCGGGTTTCACTCCT
>CAYGWV010000128.1:0-15338 GCA_964353925.1 uncultured Syntrophaceae bacterium
AATGGAGCTTTCCCATTTTCGCGTGGGTGAACGGCTATGTCCAATACTTTGTCGGATATGGCGAGAGCCTTATCGATTACAACCACACTGTGAACCGGATTGGCATCGGCTTCATATTGGCGGATTGGAATTGAACAGGGGGCTGACGCAGGGACTTAGGGGTCGCAACATGATAGACCCGACCCTTGTCCTTCCTTTTCCTTCTTCCCTAATGTTTTGACATTCTCTTATTGCTTTTTGGGATTATCTTTTCGATTTCTTGCCTCTTTTGTCCCACTCCCCCCCGTGGGTCTGATGATCCCGATTTTCTATGATCGTCTGATCGACAACCTCTCCACAGGTTAAGCACCGCCAGCTAAGGAAGGGACCATTTGAAGCGAAAAACTGCTCATAAATCATCATCCCGCTACATCGATTGCATTTCACATTAACCTCCAAAAAATTGTCGCTGTGAGACCATGGGGATTGGAATAAGGTAAACGCCGCATTTTACTGAAAAAGGTGTTAGATCTCAGGGCGAAGTTTCAGGTGAAACATCTTTATCCACCCAAATCCGTTACGAAGGTGGGATAGAAGCAATAAAAAAAGCTCACTTAACCTGAAACGATTAGCCTTTTGTTTTTTCCATTCTTTCGGAAACCCAGCCTAAAGTGATTTCTCTCTTGGCCTCCCTTAAGTTTTGAGTTTTCTTTTTAAGACTCCAGCGGGTTTCTAATGTCTTGGGGGATCGGCTTGAAATCTACCTCCGATCCACAGGAAATTTCCATCTCTTAATTTGGTTGTATATCGTTCTGAAAGCAGCTTTTTTTCTCCTTTTTACCTCATATCTCACCTTTATTATAACCTACTTTCCTTTTTAGGGCCATCTGATGTTTTCAAGAATCATTGAGAACCTTGGGGATGTTCGTGCAGAGCGTGCTTGGGGGGCGAGCGCCGTAAGGGTTAGGGTGTCGCTGAGTTATTAATGGTGAGCAACCGCATCAACACCACCTTCCATGCTTTGGACCGCGCCTCTTAAATACTGCTTTTGACAAAGCGCTACGAAAGAGATAGGATTACGCAAAATGCATTACGCGAGATGCGTAATATGAAGAATCCTTTTCAATACAGCGGCGTGGTCCGTGGGGATGCTTTCTGTAATCGCAGGGAGGAAGTTGAAGATCTTTTAAGAGCGATGGAAAAGGGTGAGAAATTATTTGTCTATTCCGAATCATCGATCGGTTTTTCAAAACCTGGATACAGAAAACACAAAGTGGAAAATAGCCAGGGAACAGTGCGCGGTGGGACTTTGATGTCATCCGTAAAAAAGTTGGTCAATCCTAATCGTAGACGAGTGAATGGGTGGATGAGTGAATGAGTTATTGTGTAGACGCGGTGTTGGGGAGGATAAATCATCTTCAAAAAGGCTCATGATTTGAATGGCAGAGGAGATAGCGAAAAGAGACAGAAATTGGGGTGGTCGTTTCCCCTTTTTTTATAAAATGGAAGGGCCAAGACATAGAAAGACTCAAGAGAGGAGGGTGTTATGAAAGAGAAAAGCAAAGGGGTAAAGGAAAGCAAGAAGGCGGCACAGAAAAGCCTCAAAGAGAAGAGACAGATGAAGAAAGAGAAGAAAAACAGGTAGGTTGGAGAGTGCCCACGATTCGGTAAGATAAATGGGATCGAATCTTTATCCTTCTGCGGCAAAATAAGGATACAACCCATTTTTCTATGGGTCCCGCACCATCTGACTGAATTTTTCAGTCGTTGTTTAGAGAATCGAGCTGATCGATGATGGAGAAACGTAAGGGAGAAAGGCTTGTTGTGCCTGACACATACAGGAAGTACATTGCGTTCAAAGTCAGGGAGGTCTCTGGTGACTTTGTAGACGCCGAACTCTTCAATTTTAGCTCTCATGGTATCAGGATAAAAAGTCGATACGAGTTTCCTTTCGGTTCAACCATTGAGTGCTTAGTCTCGGTGCCTAAATCCATTACAAAAGAAATTCCCTTCAAAGGAAAGATTAAATATTGTATTCAGGAAGAGCCAATGGGGAATTATCTCATCGGTGCAGAGATTATTGAACCCCGTGATAAGATAGCGTTTGAGCTCTTTTTGAAGATTCACGATTTTATGAAGGAAAGAATCGATGATATTCCTTAAGAGGGGAAACTTGGGGTCAGGCATCGGTAATAAAGTATTCATCACCCTCTCTTTTAGAATTTACTTTCCTGACTGAATTTTTCAGTTAAATTCCGGGGTTTTCTTGTCGAACAGCCCGCCAGGCCTGGATGAAACTCGGAGTCAGCCCTCGACACAGGACAAGAGGAAGACTGAGGGGAAGGTCTTGCAATAGACCATTTACCCGGCGGTAATGTTTTAAATTCCATAGACCCCCACGCAAAAACTTCTCGAGTCTTATCACTCAAACCTTCCAGGAATTTTGCTGGAGATAATGTTTCCCCTCCTGCACTAAAGCTACGGAGTAATGCTGAAAGCTGAAGGCTCCCGCCTATGCTGGTGCTCCGGCGGGCAGGCAAGGCCCAAAGCCCAAGGCTCAAAGCGCGTGCCTATGCTTGGGTCGGGCAAACAACCATATGGATAACCTTTTATCGAATTTAGAAAGTCTCCTCTTAAGCTTTCGACCCCACGGTTTACTCACAAATGAGCGGTCCTGAAGTCTTCTGGCAATATCTTGACAATTGGTCAGGAATTTACCAAAAAAATGATTTTTTTCCAGGTACGGATTCCGGAAATTCCTTAGATTTCAGCAGATTAAAAACTTCAAGCTCCGGCACAGTATTTGCTTTTATCCAATTTCTATTAGCTCACAGTGGTTGAGGGATTGAGGAGACTTCAGAAGATCTGGCAAATAAAGAGGGGTGAAGTTTATGTGCAAAAGGTTTATTCTCGGCAGCGTCATATGGTTAATCTTAATTGCAGTGGTGGCATTTCTGCAAAACACGTGAAATACAGGGACGTGATTTAAAATTAACACTTATTCCCCTCCACTTTGCATAGAGGGGATAGCGAAAAGAGACGGAAACTGGGGTGGTCGTTTCCCCTTTTTTTTATAAGACGGAAGGACCAGGACATAGAAAGACTCAAAAAGGAGGATGTTATGAAAGAGAAAAGCAAAGGGGTGAAAGAAAGCAAGAAGGCGCCACAGAAAAGCCTCAAAGAGAGGAGAAAGATGAAGAAGGAGAAGAAAGACAGGTAGGTTGGAGAGTGTCCATGATCCGGGAAGGTGCATGGGATCGAATCTTTATCCTTCTGCAGCAAAACAAGGATGCAACCCATTTTTGTATTGGGCTCGTGCCATCTGACTGGCCGGCAATGGGCGCTGCCGGGCGCGCAGTATGAAATGACATTTACATCTCCGGGAAGCACAGTTTTAGGTGCTTCCATTTTTCAGTCCACTACTTTATAGGATGTAGGCTGGCAAATGGTAGAGAGACGTGAGGAAGAAAGACATGTTGTACCGGAAATATACCGGAAATATATTACCTTGAAAGTCAGGAGAGCTTCCGGTGATTTTATGCCCGTAAAACTCCTGGATTTTAGTCCTAAGGGGATCCGAATAAAAAGTCCATATGGAATACCGGTTCATTCGGCGATTGAATGCTTAATCTCCGCACCTAAATCCATTACAAAAGAGGTTCCCTTTATCGGGGAGATCAAGTACTGCATTCTAGACGAGTTTAACGGAGATTATCTGATGGGGGCAGAGATTATTGAAACCAGCGATAGGTTAGGTTTTGAGATCTTTTCGGAGGTCCACGATTTTATAAAAGAAAGAATGGGAGACATTTTTTAGCAGGCCTTCCAAAGAAGAAACACTATGAGTCAGGTCTCAAAATTCAATACGTTAGTTTTTCAGTACCGATCTCTGGCGCCTCCCATACTTTTAGATGGATCCGGTTCCATCCATTTCACAGGGCTTTCTTATTGGTCTTGGCCCTTTTTTATCTCCTCAAGTTATTAGATTATCGAACGAACATCTTTTCGTGCTGGAGCGACCCGCCGCCCTATTTTTTTCCCACCCCTGTGGAGCTTGGTTGAACAAAGCTCGCCGACAAAAATGTAAATAAGTACAAAAAATACCCATCTTGCCCGGGATTATTTAAACAAACGAATTTAATATCAATAAGTTACTCTTAATATGGAATGGCACAATTCTTGCGTTCCCGAACAATGTGGAATGAGATTTCGATGAGGATCCGTTCTTAAAAGGTGTTCCCGTGGATATTCTCGAAGCCAAACGTGAATTACAGAAGATGCGGACGGGAAACCTATTTGAAATGGCAATGGACCAGAAATTATCAAAATGTCTCGTCGGTGGAAAGAACTGCGGGTACTCCCTTCTCTACAAGGGAATTCGGTTTTGCGTGTCAGAGGTCCTGGGAAAAGGCTGCCTTTTAGAGAGGTTAGGGCAATGGGAGACATTTTTTCCTGAAAAAGAGACCCTCAATGGTCCCCATGCCCTCCTACCGAGACTAGAAGCAGTGCCCTCATCGCCGGGTAAAAACTCCGGGGAATTCAAAGTCTATTATAGAGACGACCTGACCCGTCGCATGGTCTATCTTGGAACGGTGATTGAGAGAAGGAGAAAAGAAAGGGGAAATAATCTTGGGGACCTTTTAAAGAAGGCCGCAAAGGATTATTGTAATGATGTACCGGACCCTTCTAAAATATTTCTTTTAGGGAATTAGGAGACAGCTTCGAGGACATAGTTAAATTATTTAAGAAACATAAGGTTAAAACGGTTGTCATTCGTAAGAAAGTTCGTCCATTCAAATGCGCCTGCCTGCCCCGCCCTCGGTCGGGACCGGGGCCGGTAGGCAGGGAATTCGGATTGCCGAATCCGGAATTCAAAACACTAAAAACTGGATGGAGCAAAGCGCCTAGCGAGAAACTCAATTTTTCTTCTTGCCAAAGATCTTTCTTCCTTCTATCTTAATAAAAGAGAACGTTTTTTCTTTGATCTGTCCTTTTCACGGAAAGGACAGGAAAGGGGGGAAAACCAATGGGGAAAATGGATGAATTTAGTTCCTTCGATGCGACTGCCCTAGGCGCATTCGTGCGGCAAAAGCAGGTCAAAGCGATTGAACTCATAGACGCGGCGATTGAGCGGATTGAGCGCCTGAACCCACCTCTCAACGCGGTGGTCACACCGATGTACGAGCAAGCTCGCGAAGCGGCTGTCGGCAAGTTCCCCAAGGGCCCTTTTTCCGGTGTCCCTTTTCTGCTGAAAGATCTGGGAGCCCCTTATGCCGGGGTGCGAATGACGATGAGTTCAGCCTTTCTGCGTAACTTTGTCCCTGATCATGAAAATGAACTGGTGGCCCGGCTGAGACGAGCCGGTTTAATCATCGTCGGGAAGACAAACACACCAGAGTTAGGCATCCTTCCGACGACCGAGCCCCGTTTGTTTGGCCCCAGCCGTAACCCTTGGGACATAACTCGAACTCCTGGCGGTTCAAGCGGAGGTTCAGCGGCTGCTGTGGCTGCCGGTTTCGTCCCGATGGCTCATGGCAATGATGGCGGCGGGTCGATCCGGATACCAGCCTCGTGCTGCGGACTCTTCGGTCTCAAGCCTACGCGGGCGCGTAATCCCCTTGGGCCTGATTTTGGCGACATTTTTAGCGGGTTGGTAATCGATCACGCCTTAACCCGCTCCGTTCGGGATAGTGCTGGTCTCCTCGATGCTACGGCGGGTCCTGATGTTGGCGATCCTTACTGGGCGCCACCCCCGGCGCGTCCGTTCCTTCAAGAAGTGGGAGCAGATCCAAGCAGGTTGCGCATCGCTTTTACCACCACAACTCCCGCAGGTCTTAAGGTACACGCAGACTGCGTCAGCGCGGTGCAGGATGCGGCCGCCCTATGTGTCGACCTTGGGCACGAATTGGTGGAGGCAGCCCCAGAGATGAACGGAGAGATGGTGACCCAGGCCTTTATGGTGTTGTGGTCGGCGGGGTGTGCCTGGACAATAGATGGAATGGGACTTATCACCGGCCGGACCCCCAACCCGGACCAGTTTGAACCGCTCACCTGGGCGCTTTATGAGATGGGACGCCAGCAGAGCGCCTCGTCCTATTTACTTTCTCTGACTATTCTTCAGAGGGTCGCCAGGGACATTGCCCGATTTTTCCTCAAGTATGATGTCTGGCTAACCCCCACTCTTGGGGAGCCTCCGGTGCCTCTGGGAACTTTCGATTCGTCTCCGGAGAACCCTCTGCAAGGCCTTCGCCGTGCGGAGACTTTTGTTCCCTTCACACCCATCTGCAATGCCACCGGCCAGCCGGCCATGTCGGTTCCTCTTTACTGGAATGCTGAAGGACTTCCCGTGGGTGTCCACTTTGTTGGACGATTTGGCGACGAAGCCACGCTTTTTCGACTGGCAGCTCAGCTTGAGTCGGCCCGGCCATGGGCTGGCCGCCGTCCAACAGTATCAGCTTGAGACGGTTGTCAGGTCAAGCCGTGGACGAAGGTCAAGTGCCATCCGTTAAAATGAAGATGGGGAGATAGGGGGGCGCGGAGGAGAAGACGAGAGGGTCTCGCAATAACATATGAGTCTGGTCTTGAGGCTGTCTCGGGTCGGACAAAAAAATAGGTTTCTTGCCGCCCACCTCTTTTCCTCAGAAAGAAAACCTCACATCGACTTGATTCGTTCTCGGGTCCAGACCTGCTCTGATATTGCTCTCTTCAATCACCCCGATCACGACCACGACTTTTACGGAGGTAATGACTCCGGAAGTGAGATGGCCTCCCAGGGTGGTGACCTGATCCTGAACGACCGTGGAGGCAGAGAGATGGGCGTGGACCTCGATTTCACCATCCTCTTTGGCTGCCATCCATCCGGTCAAGGAAACGATCTCCATGGGTTGCTCCAATTCAAGATAGAGCCGGTGATGTTTTTCGACCTTGAGGTCTGGTGGAAGAACTTTGAGGTTCCTGAAGATCGCTTTTTTCAGAGCCCCAACCGCAGAAAGGATGATTCCTGTTTGAACCCTTTCCCTTTTTGCCAGTTCTTTTATCCCTTCCAGGAGATCGATATCCAATTTCAGCTTTCCCATGACAATCCGGTTCATCCGTCCTCTTCCAGTCCCTTCAAGCAGGCTTGAAACTTTTTCCATGGCTTCTCCCCTTTCTCGATAAAGATTTTCGGAATGGTTCTCCCATCGATGTAAGGCAAGGCCTCAAATATATCAATTTCTCATTTAACTTTCCATTGGAAAAGAATGGCGCGAGGGCCCTCAGGGACTTATTTCAATCCGAAAACTCAGGGTTTGGACTTAAGAATTGAGATTTTGTATCATCCATGAAAAAGTTGGCATATTCAAATGTGCCTGCCTGCCCCGCCCTCGGTCGGGACCGGGGCCGGTAGGCAGAGAGTGCAGATTGCGCCTGCCTGCGGTAGGCAGGGAATGAGGAATCAACAAAAGAGCGGCTGAACGTGATGAGAACAAACCGATGAGGCATCTGGTCTGCACCTTTGACGGAAATGAAAAAGAAGTGTATATTATTTTTAATTGACCAGGTTTCATCAATAACGGGGCGAAGCTCTTCATGAAAAAGTCTCTCCTTCTTATCTTCTGGCTTCCATGTTTTGCAATGATCCCTCTCTCGGCCCCTCATCGGACCTATGGTGCTGACGCAGCAAATGTTCGACTCGTGGGGCACAGCGACCTGCAGGGCCGTGGTGCCCTTCAGGTGGTATTAAAAGGGAACTATGCCTATGTCGGACACCACAGGGGCAGGGAGATGAATCCCATGACCGGAGCGCTTGAATGGAATGGAACAACGATCCTTGACATCTCAAACCCGGGGCAACCCAGGATCATCATCCATATCCCGGGATATGAGGGAGCGGAGAGCCGTGCGGTTCAGGTGGTGGAGAGGTATTTCGATGGGAGGGATTATCTCCTCCGGAACCAGGAATCCAGCCACTTTATCGGTTTTGAGGTCTGGGATATCACGGATCGACCCTCCCCGAGGCTTGTTTCAAAAATTGAGGGACTCAACGCAGCCCATAAGGGGTGGTGGGATGCAAAAACCGGCTATGCATACCTTTCCGGAATATGGCCGGGTTGGAAGGGACAACACCTGATTATCTACGACCTGAAAAACCCTTACATACCTAAGTTCGTCTCCAACTGGGGTCTTCCCGGTCAGTCCCCTGGCGGACCAGGAGGCGGGGTTAGCCTTCACCACCCCGTCATCTCAGGAGATAGGGCTTATCTCTCCTACCTCCAGGGCGGCGATGTGGTCATCCTGGATATTGCCGATAAAGCTCAACCGAAGATGATCGCCCATATAGACTTTTTACCTCCTTCATCACGATCACATACGACGGTGCCGTTTCCGCCCCTCAGGGGGCCCGGCTTCCGGAGGGGTGAGGGCCATCCCAGGCAGGTCCTCGTTGTCTCAGAAGAGGCTCTGACCTACGGATGCCAGGAGGATCGGCCTCAGATTTATATCCTTGACGCAAAGGATGAGAAAAAACCTCGCCTGATCGCGACTTTCAAGGTTCCGGATGGAGACTTCTGCTCCCGGGGAGGACGTTTTGGGCCTCACCAATTTGCGGAGACGAAAGACGGGGAGATCATCGGAGGGTCTCTTCTCTATGTTGCCTATTTCAATGCCGGCTTAAGAATCGTCGATATCTCTGATCCAATTAAGCCCAGGGAGGTGGGCCGTTATATCCCTGCTCCGGCGGAGATGAGGAGGGAAGGACAGGGATCCAAGAAGGTGATTCAGACCAACGATGTGGATCTCGATGGCCGGGGGTTGATCTATATCACGGATCGCGCCGGGGCTGGTCTTCATATTTTGCAGTTTACCCCGGCAGCAGAAAGCCACGGCCTTTGGCCGTGGATGAATGCTTTTGGCCGGGATGTCGCCCCGCTTGGGCGTTAGTCAGGTGCCACGGGCTTTGCCCGTGGGGCTCCACAGGAAAGTAGCCATGAGGCCACAATGATTTCATTGAACGGTGTGGGGTCACCCATTATCCTTGAGTTTGCAATCTCAGGGTCATTAACAGAAAAGTTGGCCGTTCCCATCAAATGGGAGATGAGGAGATAGGGTGATAGGAAGACGCGGTGTTGGCGAGAGTAAATCATCTATAAAAAATCGTCATTCAAACAGCAGAGGGCAGAACGCTTAGCTCAAAGCGATAGTGAGGAAAACCGATGAATATGATTGAAGAGATAAAAGAAACTTTTAAAATGGAAATTAGATCGAACTCACAAGGATCAGAGTACCTGGAAGCAGTCATTAACACGAAAGACATAGAATTGCTTCATTCTTTACTAAACAGATATTTAGGTTCAGCCGCCAAGGAACGTGGGAAAAAAGCCAATCTGCCGAAAGAAATTGAGGAATTAGTTGATTCTCTGGGGGGGGTGCGAAAGGAGCAATCCTTTTTCTATCGGCAAGAGGGTAATCAGGTGATATACGCTGTTCTTTGGCCCTGGGAGTCCGATCCCACTAAGATCACATTAAAGTCTGGTGTAAGTGAATTGGTCTTAACGGATTGACTTGATGTTAGGCAGGTCAATATATTTAGGCGCTCTAAAAATAACAGGGTACTGAATGAGTTGACAAGGAGTTACCCCATGCCAAAAATATCAAGAAAGAGAATTATTTTATTAGTAATTTGTTTGGCTATTATTATCCCCATCATCCTCTACGTTGCTGCGCCAAGACTGATCGTCAAACGGTTAATCGGGCTTCAGCGGAAGGCAGCAAAACTGACCGTCAAATCAGCTGTTGTCGGGGATCATACCATCGTCTATTCTGAAGGTGGAACCGGAGAAACCATTATCCTGGTGCATGGGTTTGGAGGCAATAAAGACAATTGGCTGCGCTTTGCAAAATTCATCACCCCTCAATACCATGTCCTCATACCGGATCTCCCAGGATATGGAGAAAGTACGAGACTTGAGAATGCCCGTTATAACATCATGGCCCAGGTCGAAAGGCTGAACGCATTTTGTAAAGGATTGGGGATCTCTCAATTCCACATCGTGGGAAATTCAATGGGCGGGAATATATCCGGGAATTATGCCGCCAAGTACCCGGAGAGGGTTAAGACGCTAGCACTTTTTGCCTCGAGTGGTGTGAAATCGCCAATCCAGAACGAGCGAGAAAGACTCGTCGAAAAGGGCTTCAACCCGGTGGTCGTACATAGTCCGGCTGATTTCGATCGGTATTTGAAATTCATTTTTGTAAAGCCCCCTTTCATCCCGCCCATTGCAAAAAGGGTTTTCGCAGAAGAAGCGGCCGCGGAGAAATCGAAAAATGAAAAACTATTCCAGGACATGCTCATGGATGATTTAGAATTAGAAGGCAATTTATCAAAAATACCCCAACCTACATTAATCCTCTGGGGAGATACCGACCGGGTGCTCGACGTGTCCAGTGTTTCGATATTTGAAAAAATAAAAAATCATACGAAAGTGATCATGAAAGATTGCGGACATGTGCCGATGATCGAAAGGCCGGAAGAAACAGCTTCCCTATACTTGGATTTCTTAAAAGGCAGTCACTAAAGGGGTCTCTGGGGGCAATAAAGATGGGGAGATGGTGAGAAGATTAGATAGGGAGACGGGGAGACGCGGTGAAGCGGTGATGAAGAGATGAGGAAAAGAAAAGATGGGGAGATAGGGAGACAGGGAGATAACGGGATAGGGAGAAATGAACCTTACGTTGGATTGCCTTGACGGAATAGAGATGATAGACGGGAGACGATTAAAGCAAGTCTATATCTAAGAATCTTCCTTCTCATTTTGACAATAGCATGAGTGGGAGGGACCTCTTTCGGGCAAACCTTCACGCAATTAAAAACGGTCTTGCAACCCCACACGCCTTGTTGGGTATTTACCGCCTTCAAAATTTCTTCATCCCTTCTGTCCCTTGGATCCGCCAGAAAACGAAAAGCCTTGGCCAGCATGGCAGGCCCTAAAAATTCGGAGTCCTTTTCAAAAGCAGGGCAGGTTCCGAAGCAGATGCCGCAGAGGATGCAGTGGATGTAGGGATCGATCTCCCTACGCTTCTCTTCTTCCATCAAATATTCCATTTGTGGGGAGACGGACTTTCCCTGGAGGTAAGGTTCAATTTTGCGATAGTGATCAAAAAAAGTGGACATGTTGACGATGAGGTCACGAATCACGGGAAAGAGGGGGAGGGGTTCGATGAAGGCAGGTTTTTCCAACAGGTCTTCGACTCGGGTTCGGCAGGCCAGGACATCTTTTCCATTGACTCGCATGGCACAAGAGCCACATACAGCTCCCCGACAGGAATAACGGAAAGAGAGCGTCCCATCTTGTTCGTCTTGAATGGTCCATAACGCCTCCAGGAGATTCATTCCTTTTCGGATCTCCACCTGAAAGGTTTCGATCCATTGGGGAGGATTTTTCTCCTTATGAAAACGTTTGATTCGCAAGGTTAGAAGATTGGATTTCATTGGTTTTTAGCTTTTAACTTCAAACTTTGAACTTTGAATTCCAAACTCCTTTAATAGGTTCTTTCTTTCGGCGGATAGGAGGTAATCGTCACCTTTTTATAATCGAGCTTGACTCCTTCTGCTGTTTTAAAGGCCAAGGTATGGCGAAGCCAATGCTCATCGTCCCGACTGGGAAAATCCACCCTGAAATGGGAGCCCCGGCTTTCCTTTCTTGCCAGGGCTCCTTCCACAATTGCCTCTGCCACGAGGAGCATTCCCTCCAACTCCCAATATTGAATAAACTCATTATTGAAGGCAAGGTCTATCTGTTTGACCCCGATCCTTAGAAATCTTTTCTTTAACTCTCTTATCTTCTCTTTTGCCGCGAGCAAGGCCGATTCTTTCCGAAAGATTCCAACCTGAGAAGTCATCAATGCCTTCATCTCATCTCTGATGAGAAAAGTCGATTCTTCCTTTTCCCGTCCAAAGATTTCCTTAACTCCGGATTGAAATGCTCTCAGGTGATTCTGAAAGACTGTTTTATGGGAGCTCTCTCTTTCTTTGCCCGTTTCTTCTGCCGCTCTCCTGCCGGCCCGTTTTCCGAAGACCAAGGTTTCTAAAAGGGAGTTTCCACCCAGGCGATTTGAACCATGGACGCTGACACAGGCACATTCGCCGGCGGCAAAAAGGCCAGGAAGTTGCGTTTCACCATCCACATTTGTTGGAATTCCTCCCATGGAATAATGTTGGGCCGGATGGATAGGGATAGGCTCTAAAACAGGGTCCACCCCGGCAAAATCCATGGCGATCTGGCGAATACCCGGGAGGCGATCCAAGATCTTTTCTCTTCCCAAATGCCGAATATCGAGGTGTACATATCCCCCTTCAAATCCGCGGCCCTGGTCGATCTCTGTCTGAGCGCCTCTGGCCACAATGTCTCGAGGACCAAGTTCCATGAGATGAGGGGCGTATCGCTCCATAAATCGTTCGCCCTTCGCATTGATCAGGTATCCTCCTTCGCCTCTCGCTCCTTCTGTAATCAAGATGTTCGTCCCAAAAAGGCTTGTCGGATGGAATTGGACAAACTCCATATCCTCAAGAGGGACGCCACCTTGATAGGCTAAGAAGCAGCCACTTCCAGTGTTGATGACGGCATTGGTGGATCTGAGATAGGTTCGGCCATAGCCTCCTGTTGCAAGGATAACAGCCTTAGCCTGAATCGGGATGATTCTCCCTTCGAAAAAGTGGAGACCAAGAACACCCACACATCTTCCCTCCTCCACAACGAGAGAAAGGGCAACCCACTCCTCGTAGACAGGGATGTGAAGGCCGATGACTTGTTCATAGAGAGTGTGCAGGAGGTTGTGACCCGTCCGATCTGACGCATAACAGGTCCGTGGGAAACCTGCTCCCCCAAAAGGTCTCTGGGCAATTTTTCCATCTTCGTTTCTGGAATAAAGAGTTCCCCAGTGTTCCATCTCAATCACCCGCTCCGTGGCTTCCCGGCACATGACCTCGACAGCATCTTGATCGGCTAAATAGTCGCTTCCCTTGATCGTATCAAAGGCGTGGTTTTCCCAGGTATCTTTCGCAGGAGCCGGGGCATTTCCCAGGGCGGCATTAATTCCTCCTTGAGCAGCCACAGAGTGGGATCTCAGAGGATGAACTTTAGAAAGGATCGCCACATCTCGGCCGGATTTTTTCGCTTCGATGGCCGCTCTCAATCCCGCCAGACCTCCGCCAATGATTAGAATGTCGTGAGAAAGGAGTTCCATTTGAAACCTTTAAATTCTAAATCCCTCCCAACCAGACTTTCATTCCCCACCTGATAACCCCCCTTCATCCCCCCTTAGGTTAAGGGGGGAATAGAGGGGGTTACCTTCAGCACCAGTTTGGACAAAACGCTCTGTATATCAAGAAGCACTTCATTGTCCCAAAAACGCATCACGTCAATTCCCTGCGTTCTTAGATACTCTGAACGGATTGTATCGTATTCCCTGTTATCGCTCCGGCTGTGCTGTCCACCATCCAACTCTACGGCAAGCTTCACCGTTGGACAATAAAAGTCTACAATATAGGGGCCTATGCTGTACTGGCGGAAGAATCTTATTCCGAAAAATTGTTTATTGCGCACCTTTGCCCACAAAGCCCTTTCCGCATCCGTCTGATTACGCCTCAACTCCCGTCGCCGTTGTTTTAATGTCGGATCATTTCGTAAGAATTTCATAACTCGCTTAACCCTCTTTCATCCCACATCTTATACTCCATTCGATTCCCCCCTTAGGTTAAGGGGGGATGAAGGGGGGGTAATGGATTTTCAGAAAAAATAGACATATGAGAAGACGAATAATCCGGAGCTTACGATGGTGAACGCCCAGAATAAAACCTTTTCCTGTTTCACCATTCCCAAATCGACCAGAAAAAGTCGAAGTCCATAAAGGGCATGAAAGATGAAAACAAAGAGTAGGAGGAGGTCAAGGGTTTTATTGATATGGAGATTTGAAAGCCAGGAGGTTTGAATCCTTCCCACTAAGGAATAACCGGAAAGGATTTTTAATCCGACCAGGATGAGAAGCAGAGGACCACTGAATCGAATGAAATAGTAAGGAAACATCTTAAAACTCAATGCAAAATTGACAATGGACAATGATTAATTAAGGGAACCTCTAATAATCCCCAATTCGTCACTCCCGGCCCGTATCCGGTACGGGGTAAACTCCGGCGGGAGTCCAGTCATGTCAACAGCTTATGGATTCCTGCTGGAGTTTACCCCGATGAAAATCGGGGCAGGAATGACATTTTTAGAGGTAGCCTTAACATTTGGAACTCTTTATGCCAATCTTTCATTGATATTTGGCGATTGAACATTGACCATTGATCATTGCGATCTTATTGACCGAGAGTTGCTTTTTGGCGCAGGGGTTTCAATAGAAAGTCGAGAGCATCCAGAATGTCCGTGAACACGACATCGGCATTCTTCACGGCTTCTGCAGAAACCCCTTCCTTACCGATGACACAGACGCCCAAACCCGCCTCCTCAATCATGGGTCCGTCATCTACTCCATTTCCAATGGCAACCGTCCCGGTCGCCCCCAATTGGCGCAATAAGTCCAATTTCTTTTGGGAAGATTCTCCCTCCGTTAAATAAATGATCTCGGCTTTGACTTTTTTCAGAACCTCTTCAAGGCGTTCTTTTTCTTCTTTTGTCAGGATGTAGATTTTGGCTCGCTTGGAAAGAAGGTTGATCTTATCCTTTGCCTTGGGGTGAACCCGACAATCTGAGGCAAGGGTTCCCTCGAAGTCTATGAGGATGAAATCAATTTCTAAAGGTTCTTGACCAGGCCTCTGTATAGTGATCATTGATTTTATTAAGATCACACCTGAAAACCCCGTCCTGCGGGGGGATGAAAGGTGCGTCTGCTGAAAGCAGAAAAAAAGCAAACCAGATGCTGAAACATAGAAGCATGACATGACGGTTCGGTTCTGGTCTTTTTGTCATCCCGAACCAGGTCCTGAACTTGATTCAGGATCTATCGATTTCTCGATCTCATTTTTTGGTTGATGAGTTTAGGTCTTAAAGCCCCGCCCTGCGGGCGGGGCTCTTTACTTGCCTAAAATAATCTCTTTCTTAAATCCCTCCCGACCTCCCTTTTCCCTCCGGGCCAGCTTCCGGCTCGGAGAGCATTCCAGCTCTGAGAGAGGCCCTCTTGGGCCGGCGGCCAAAGGGAGGAGTAAGTATCCCCTCTTTGCCAAAGGGGGGCGGAGGGGGATGATTATGAAGAGAACGTTGCCGCATGACTTCGTAAAGGATCATTCCCCCGGATACCGAAGCATTAAAAGAGGAGAGAGGGCCTTTCATGGGGATAGAGAAGAGTCTATCACACTTTTTTTTCACAAGCGGTCTCATTCCTTT
>CAYGWV010000129.1:0-7956 GCA_964353925.1 uncultured Syntrophaceae bacterium
TATTGGTTATGATGTACACCTATAAACTCAACCCTTCTGTTTCCATCATTGTGGGTGATTGTTCCGGAGAGTTCGTTGCCAAGGCCAAGGATATTACGACGTTTGTCTGTAACGACGGAGAGCGCAGTGCCGAAACGGTAAAAAAGGCGATAAAAACGGGGGAACCTCAGGAGGTATTGTGCAAAACGGTTGGATATTCAAAGGCAGGAGAGGAGGTCGCCCGTTTTACGTTTACCTGGAAGATGAAGGTGCGGGAGGCATAAGGGCGCGACTTCACGTCGGTCGGGGGGCGGGTAAGGTCTATTCAGGCTGTTGAAAAACGCCCATCTGCGGCGTTCCCCTCATCTCTCGTCGTTGCAGCGTACATTCAAGTACGCCTCACTCCTCAGGATTTCGGGCGCCTTGCATCTGGGCATTTTTGATCAGCCTGAAAAAAATGAGTTTTTCAATAAACTCTTTATGCTCGACCCCTTGGAAAGGCGCGTTTTTGGGCGAGGGCGACCTTCAAAACTTCATCCATATGTTTCACTGGAATAAAGTTGACTTTCTTTCGAGCGTATAGAGGAAGATCGATGAGGTCCTTCTTGTTCAAATAAGGAATGATCACATCTTTGATTTTGTTTCGGAGGGCGGCGAGGGCTTTTTCCTTCAAGCCTCCGACGGGCAGGACTCTCCCTCTCAGCGTGATCTCGCCAGTCATGGCGACATCCTTCCTCACAGGGATGCCCGTGAGAGTGGAGAAGATTGCAACCGCCATGGTAATGCCGGCAGAAGGTCCATCCTTCGGGATGGCCCCCGCAGGAACATGGATATGGATCTCTTTATTGTTAAGAGTATTGGGATTGATCCGATAAGATTTTCCTTTAGATCGGGCATAGGTGAGCGCGGCCTGTGCCGACTCCTTCATCACGTCTCCGAGATGACCCGTCAGGATGAGGGAACCTTTGCCCGGAGTGGTGGAGGCCTCTACATGGAGAATTTCACCGCCTGTCTCTGTCCAGGCCAGACCTGTGGCCAAACCGACCTCATTGCGTTTCTGTTCCTCATCTGGCAAGAAGAAAGGAGGTCCCAAAAAATGGTGGAGGTTCCTGGTATTAATTTTAGTCTTCTCCTTCTTTCCTTCTGCCACTTTCCTGGCTACTTTTCTACAAATAGAAGCCAGTTCCCTTTCGAGGTTCCGGAGACCAGCCTCTTGAGTGTATTGAGAGATGATCTGAAGAATGGCCTTGTCAGAAATTTCGAGCAGCTTTGGGCCGATTCCATTTTCTTCCACCTGTCGAGGGAGAAGGAAGGTTCGCGCGATCTTCAGTTTCTCTAGATCGGTGTATCCGGGGAGGTTAATCACCTCCATCCGGTCTTTGAGGGCCGAGGGGATGGGATCGGTCAAATTTCCTGTGGTGATGAACATCACCCGGGAGAGGTCGAAGGGGACATTGAGATAATGGTCGCTGAAGGCGTTGTTCTGTTCCGGATCGAGAACCTCTAAGAGAGCGGAGGCCGGGTCTCCTCGGAAGTCAATGCCGATCTTATCTACCTCATCCATCATGAAAACTGGATTGTTGCTCCCGGCTTGCTTAATCGATTGAATGATCCGGCCTGGTAAAGCACCCACGTAGGTCCGGCGGTGGCCGCGAATCTCGGCTTCATCTCTTATTCCCCCCAAGGAAATTCTTACAAATTTTCTCCCCAAAGCCCTGGCGATCGACCTGCCCAGGGAGGTTTTTCCAACCCCAGGAGGTCCGATGAAGCAGAGGATAGGCCCCTTCATCCTTTTTTTCAACTTGCGGACACTCAGATACTCTAAGATACGTTCCTTCACTTTTTCTAAATCGTAGTGGTCCTCGTCCAAGACTTTTTTTGCCTTATGAAGATCAAGGCTGTCTGTGGTTGCCTTTGACCAGGGCATATCGATTAACCAATCAAGATAAGTTCGAACCATGGAGGCCTCTGCCGCATCTGGATGCATCTGTTCCAAGCGGTCCAGTTCTCGTCGAGCCTCTTTCTCCACCTCTTTGGGCATCTTTGCCTTTTTGATTTTCTGCTGGAGGGTCTTGAATTCGTCTGTACGCTCGTCTTCCTCACCCAGTTCGCTTCGAATCGCCCTCATCTGTTCCCGGAGAAAATATTCTCTCTGCGTTTTTGTAATCTCTTCTTTGGCCTGAGACTGAATCTTGGCCTGCATGGTGAGGACCTGAACCTCTTTTCCAAGGAGCTCATTCAGCGCCTTGAGTCTCTCCACGGGGTCGAAGATTTCTAAAATCTCCTGAGCTTTTTCCACCGCGAGGTCCAAGTTGGAAGCGACCAGGTCGGCTAACCTCCCTGGATCGTCAACGCTCTCGAGGATGAACATCATATCCGGGGAGAGGAGTTTGCCATAGGAGACAATCCTCTCCAACTGTTCTCTTACATTTCTCATCAGAGCTTCTGTTTCAAGTGTAATCTCGGTGATGAAGGGATCTTTAATATTTTCTACCCTCACCAGGAGATAGGGTGCTGTCTGGAGGGTTTCTCTGAGGGAAGCCTTGGAAAGCCCCTGGACAAGGATCTTGACTTTCCCATCAGGCAGTTTGAGCATCTTCATGACAGCGGCTACCGTGCCCACTTTGTAAAGGTCTTTAGGAGAAGGGTCTTCCTCAGAAAGGTTTTTTTGAGCGACCAGGAAGATCAACCGGTCCTTGGAGAGGGCTTCTTCTAAAGATTTGATCGATTTTTCCCGACTGACAAAAAGGGGAAGAACCATGTAGGGGAAAACGACGACATCTCTAATAGGAAGCAGGGGAAGCGTTTCCGGAAGGGATAGCAGATCTTTTTCAGGCACTTTTTTCATATCGTTTCAGGATCGTTTCAATAAGATTTGAGGTAGAAGCCTTTTCGACAAAGGGAATGATGACGACTTCTCCTCCTGACCTTTCTACCACTTCCCTCCCCACGATCTGTTCTTTTGTCCAATCCCCTCCCTTGACAAGAACATCTGGATGGAGGGAAGTGATGAGTTTCAAAGGGTCTATTTCATGAAAGAGGGCTACATAATCCACACACCCAAGGCCTGAAAGAATCTCTGCCCTCTCTTCTTCGGGGAGAATAGGTCTCTTAGGCCCTTTCAGCTTTCGGACAGAAGGGTCGCTGTTGACTCCTACGACCAGGACATCTCCGCGGGTTTTGGCCTCTTCGAGATAACGGACATGACCGATGTGGAGAAGGTCAAAACAGCCGTTGGTAAAGACAATCCGTTTCCCTTTTGCCTTGAGGTCTTTGACGATCTTGACAAGATCTTTTCTCGCTTTGAGTTTTTGTTTCATTCACTGTCCTTTCTATTTAAGTATCAGATTTGAACTTTAGAGTCAACCTCAAGCTGTATTGCGTGCCTAAAAGTTGCCCAGCTCCTTTAAAAGAGGAAAAATCTCCTATTTCAAACTTGACAAGCCTATTGGATTCATTTAGTTTTTAAAAAATGGTTAGCAGACTTATCCTGGCGTCTCAGTCTCCCCGTCGATATGAATTGTTGAAGCAAATGGGTCTTGATTTCGAGGTGGTTCCAAGCAAGATCATTGAGGATTTTGTTCAATCGGAATCCCCTCGAGAACATGTCATTCGCTTGGCTGAAGCAAAAGCCAGAGATGTGGCGAGTAAACATCTCGATCGCTGGGTGGTTGCTGCGGATACCGTCGTTTACATCAACGGGTCCATTTTAGGAAAACCGAAGTGCCGGGAAGAGGCGGTGGAAATGTTGCGTCGCCTCAACGGCCAAGAGCATCGGGTGTTGACTGGATTTTCTGTTTTCCATTTGGAGAGAGGGAAAAGCGATAAAGAGGCAGTCCAGACGGCGGTGAGAATGAAGCCTCTGACTTCGGCAGAGATGGAGTGGTACGTGAAGACAGGTGAACCCTTTGATAAAGCAGGGGGATATGCCATTCAGGGAATCGGTTCTTTTATGATTGAATCGATCCAGGGATCCTATACCAACGTCGTTGGCCTTCCCCTTTGCGAATTGATCCAAATGCTGAATCGTCTGGGGGCCATTACAATTTCGGAATTCGGAATGCGGATTGCGGATTAATCAAGAAAGGTCAATCAGTCATTAGTTATTGGGTTATTCAATGACATAATTACTCAATGACCAAATGACCCAATCATTCGCAAGATGTCAGCAATTAAAGATAATTTGTTAAAGGTGAAGGAAAGAATCGAGAGGGCGGCTCAAAAAGCAGGAAGAGATCCGAAGGAGATTAAGCTGGTTGCAGTCTCCAAGACTGTTGAGGTTGCTCGAATTAAGGAGGCGATTGAGGCAGGAGTCTCTATCCTGGGCGAGAATTATGTCCAGGAGGCGCAAAAAAAGATTGAAGCATTAGGGGGGCCTGTCTCTTGGCACTTCATCGGCCACCTTCAGTCGAATAAGGCGAGATATGCCGTTCGTCTCTTCGATGTGATACACTCTACAGACAGCATCCCCCTGGCCGAGGAATTGAATCGGAGAGTGGAGCAACCGGATCGGGTGATCAAAGTAATGATTGAAGTGAATCTTTCTAAGGAAGCCACTAAATTCGGGACCGATGAGGAGAGGGTGTTGAATCTCGCCCAGAGGATTCAAACCCTTAAACACCTCTCCTTAGAAGGACTGATGACCATGCCACCTTATTTCGATTCGCCGGAAATGAGTCGGCCTTATTATGTGGCGCTTCGAGAACTAAAGGAGAGAATGATTAAAGAAGGGACTCCAATGAAAGAGCTCTCCATGGGGATGTCCAATGACTTTGAGATCGCCATTGAGGAAGGAGCCACCTACGTTCGTGTCGGGACAGCAATTTTTGGAGCAAGAAAATAAGTTCGGAGTTAGGAGTAGGGGGAATGCCAAATACTAATAACCTACATTCATCCCGCAAGGCGAAACTTCGCGCAGGCAGGCCAAATCTCAGATCCCCTCACCCTTCCCCTCTCCCCTCAGGGGAGAGGGAGGGGGTGAGGGGTGGTCATTGGAGGTTGGAGTTTTGAATTTGTTTAGGATTTAGGATTTGAAATTTGGAATTTGAGATAAGGCTGAAACGTGAGAGTAAAGAAAATTACAATTTTCTTGTGGGTGATGTTGATATCTGTGAGTGGTTGCGCTAAGAAGGCCCCCCCGGTGCCCTGGGATTCAATCGTCCCTAGAAGAATTGTTGACCTTACCGCTACACCCAGAGAAGACCGTCTCCTCTTGGAGTGGAAAATCCCAAAGGAAAATACAGATAAATCGCCCCTTACCGATTTAGTGCAATTCAAGATTTTAAGATCTGAAGGAGTTCTCATCGGAGATGAATGTAGAGGATGCGGAGAGAAGTCCAAGGTTGTCTATGAGATGAAGTTGCCTAAAGAAAATCTAGTCCCGGGCAAAAAAATGGCGTTCTCTTTCGAAGATCAAGAGCCGAGAAAGGTCTATGTCTATGAGGTTGTTTCGGTCAATCAGAGAGGGGACCCCAGCACTCCTTCAAATCCGGTTACGGTCTACTGGGACCATCCACCTCAAGCACCGGGAATGGTGATGATGGAATGCGGCGACAAGAGAGTCGAACTCTCTTGGAGCCCTGTGGAGGCAGTCACAGGCTATAATGTTTATAGGAAGTTGGAGGAAGAAGGAGGGTTTCCGCTCAATCCATTGAACCGAGAGCCGCTAAATGCAGCTCAGTATACCGATCTCAATGTGCAGAATGATATCAAGTATATCTATTCGGTGAGGTCAGTGAAGAGGATCGTCAAAACCGGCGTGGAGGGAAAGGGATCTCCGGGCATCCCCGCGACTCCGATCAAGCTCACTCCACCGAGTGCCCCTGTTGGATTAACGGCCATTCCTCTTAAGGAAGGGATGGAGTTAAATTGGAGGAAGAATGCGGAGCCCGACCTCCTAGGGTATCATGTCTACCGACGGAAATCCGGAGAGGAAGAATTTAAAAGATTGAATGAGAGTCCCGTGACAAAAGAGGCGTATTTTGATACCGTTGTCGATTTAGAGCAAGAATATGAGTATGCTGTCACAGCGGTGGATAACTCTCCACGAAGAAATGAAAGCCCCCGCTCTGAAGAAGTGAGGGTGAGGTATCTTTACTAATGCGGATTTCGGAATTCGGAGTGCGGAATGAAAAAAATTTAAAACCAATTTTTTAGACTTAATTCTTCTCTCTTCCACTCCGCATTCCGCAATTCGCAATTTGAAGGGGAGAACGATGCATTTTTTTGAATATAAAGATCACCAGCTTCAATGTGAGGGGATTCCCATTCAGCAGATCGCTGAAAAAGTGGGGACGCCATTCTATCTTTACAGCTATCATACCTTGGTCAGACATTTCACCGTTTTCGATGAGGCCTTCAAGGGGATTCTTCATCTCACTTGTTATTCTGCAAAGGCTAATTCCAATCTGGCGCTTCTCCGCCTCTTCGTGAACTTAGGCGGAGGAGTGGATGTGGTCTCCGGAGGCGAACTTTACCGGGCCCTCAAAGGCGGAGCGGTTCCGCAGAAGATTGTCTATTCAGGGGTTGGGAAAAAAGAAGATGAAATTGAATATGCCTTGAAAACGGGCATCCTCATGTTCAATGTGGAGTCTTCCCAGGAGCTTCAGGTGATCAACGAAGTGGCAGGCCGGGTTGGGAAAAAAGCGGCGATCGCTATCCGGGTCAACCCTGATATCGATCCCAAGACGCATCCTTATATCTCCACTGGGTTGAAACAGAATAAATTTGGGATTGACATCCTTCGCGCGCCGATGGCTTACCGTCTTGCCTCTCAGTTACCCCATCTGAAAATTGTCGGGATTGATTGTCATATCGGATCCCAATTGGTCGAGGTGGAGCCCATTATCGAGGCATTGAAGAAACTTAAGCAATTGGTTGAAAATTTGAGAAAGGAAGGAATCGGGATTCAATATTTGGATTTGGGAGGAGGCCTTGGGATTACTTATGAAGATGAAGAGCCTCCCCATCCCATAGAATATGCCTCCACCATCCTTGAGGAAATTCGGGGATTCGGCTGTACGCTCATCTTAGAGCCGGGTCGCGTCATCGTAGGGAATGCAGGCGTCCTGGTATCGAAGGTTCTCTACATAAAAGAGAATGAAGAAAAGCGGTTCGTGATCGTGGATGCGGGCATGAACGACCTGGTCCGGCCTAGTTATTATGGATCTTATCATCAGATCCTCCCTGTGAAAGAAGAGACGCGGGAAGAGATCGTAGCTGATGTGGTGGGTCCCATCTGTGAGTCGAGCGACTTTTTAGCAAAAGGGCGGAAGATCCAAGATCTTCGTTCCGGTGAACTGATTGCCGTGATGAGTGCGGGCGCTTACGGGTTTTCCATGTCCACCAACTACAACTCAAGACCCAGGATCGCTGAGGTTCTGGTTCGGGATGATCAGATGTTCGTGATCCGTCGGAGAGAAGGTTATGAGGATCTCATCCGGGGAGAAGAGATTCCAGAATTTTTGATAAAAAAATAATTTTAATTCCGAAGCACGAAATTCGAAACTCGAAACAAGTCCCGCCATGGCGGGATTCAAAATGCGAATGTTCCAAACAAAAAGTTTAGAAATTTGAAATTTGAATTTGGATTTACGTTGAAAATAACTCAATTATCCCCCTCTCCCATGGTGGGAGAGGGCGGGGGTGAGGGGGATATACAATATCCACCCCCACCTCAATCCTCCCCCGTCAAGGGGGAGGATAATCGTGGGTAATTTTCATCGTTCGTGGGTGACGAACCGGTCCTGTAAAATTTGTTTCGAGCTTCGATATTCGAATTTCGGATTTTCAAAACCGGAGGTTTTGATGAAAATTCCTTTTATGAAGATGAGCGGGAGTGGAAACGACTTCATCATAATCGATCAACGGGAGCCTTTCATGAAAGAGGAGGGTCTGAAAGACCTCGTCCGAAAAGTCTGTCAAAGAAGGATTTCAGTCGGGGCAGATGGTCTCATCTTGATCGAACAATCCCAGAAG